>CAXBKT010000001.1:0-74765 GCA_963976155.1 uncultured Kordiimonadaceae bacterium
TTTCTGTCTAGCGCAGCACAGGCTTCCGACCACACCCCAAAAGAAAACACCCTACCCGGCCTTAACGTGGCAGCAGAAAAAGTCCTTGAGCGGCCGGTTGTTACAGGCCTAACAATCGCCGCAGGTAAAAATGGCGCCATAATTTTTGCAAAGGGTTTTGGTGTTAGCGATAGTGAAACAGGCACACCTGTAACGATCAATACAAAGATGCGAGCAGGTAGCGTATCTAAAGTTTTTACCACCGCGCTCATAGGCAAACTTCTAGAGGCAGATAAATTAAACCTCGATGCCCCGGTTCAAACTTATGTGCCAAGCTTTCCCCAAAAGCGCTGGCCGGTAACTATTCGACAAATGACCGCTCACATGAGTGGTATCCGGCATTATCAAGGTAATGAATTTTCGAGCACAACACATTATCCAACAGTTGAAGGCGGTCTAAAAATTTTCCGCAATGACCCACTTCAGTTTGAGCCGAATACGCGTTCAGCATACTCTAGTTATGCATGGAATCTGATTAGTGCTGCGTTAGAAAAAGTAGGTCAAAAACCTTTTTTAAAGCTTATGCAAACACAGGTGTTCGAAGCTCTGGAAATGCACAATACCGTTGCTGAAGATGTAACGAAAAACATCAGTAACCTCGCATCTTTCCATGAAACCCGTGGCTCTAGTGTAAATATTGCCCCCTTTGTTGACAATAGTTACAAGTGGGCTGGAGGTGGTTTTGTTGGCACTGCAACTGATATGGCAAAGTTTGGCCTTGCCCACACTAGCTCTGGTTTCTTAAGCGCAAAGACCTTAGCCCTATTTGGTAAAGAACAAACAACAACTTCAGGTGAAAAAACTGGGTTCGGCATCGGCTGGATGACCGCGGGGGCCTTGCAAAGACGACTAGTCCGAGACAATCAAACTCAGTATCTCGGGAACTTCAGCGACCGACTTATATGGCACTCTGGTGGCTCGATGGGGGCCGTTGCACTTCTGCTTGTAGATCCTGAGGAAAATAGCGCCGTAGCCCTCATGGGAAACAACTCTGGCAGCTTTCCAGTACTCTTAGAGCTTGGTCTCCAGACACTCGTTCTCTTGAAATCAAAATAAAAAAGGAGGCAAGTCACCCTTGCCCCCCTTTTCGTAAACTATCTAGGCAGCCTTATTTCGAGCCAAAAGTTTCCCCGAAGAAGTCGCCTTCTTTCCACTCTGGTTTTTCATCACCATTCGCGATCGCGCTTAAGATCAACCAGTTCACATAAGCAAACTTCGCCCCAGCAACAAAATCGACGGGCTGATCAACTTCATCCTGCGGTGTGTGATACTTGGTGCTTAGGAATTCAACGAGTGTTTTCCCTTTGTCACCAAAGTCAGTTGCAAGAAAAACAGATGGAACACCTTGCTGCACAAACCGATAATGGTCACTCCGCGTAAACAAACCCTCTTGTGGTAGTGGGTCAGGCGCCATTTTAACACCGATTTTACCAACTGCTTCCGCTGTAATCGGACCAATCGTTGAGCGGTCTGCGCCAAAAGCTACCAAATGAGAAAAGTCCTTAACAAGAACCGGCATATCAAGGTTAACATTGGCAACCATTGCGCTCTTTGCAACGGTTGGATAGTGCGCAAAATACTCCGCACCAAGTAAACCCCGCTCTTCGCCAGTTACAGCAGCCAGCAAAATAGAACGCCGCGGCTTAATACCATAATTCACATAAGCGCGCGCCACCTCAAGCATCGTTGCAATGCCTGTTGCATTATCCATTGCACCATTATTGATTTTATCATCGCCTTTAGCATTTTCTGATACACCAATGTGGTCAAGGTGTGCCGATAGAACAACATACTCATTCTTCAAAACAGGATCAGATCCCTCAAGAACAGCAATCACATTCGGCGTATCAAAAACCTCACTATGGTTACTTGCACGGTCCATATTGATTTCAGCATTTATGGCAAAACCACCTGTTTCCCCACCCTCTGTTGCTGATAGGACATCGCTCAGATTTTTATCAACCGTGTTGAATAATTCTTCCGCAACATCATGGCTTAACGTCGCTGACGCTTGGAACTTCGGAGCAACAGGATCATTCTCCGGCGGCAACCAACCAAAAGATTTTCTGCCGAGATAACGTTTATAGCTTTTAAATGGGCGGCGCTTTTCATCTACATTTGACAAAATCGACACATACCCTAAAGCACCGCGCTTCAGAAGCTCATGACCCTTTGTTTTTGAGGAACCATGATGCGCGCGAATTTCCGTGTGGAAGCTTTTTGGTGCACCGGACACAACAAGGACAACCTTACCCTCAATATCTAATCCCTCAAGATCATCATGGCCAAGGTTGGGCGCATGGATACCATACCCAACATAGACAACAGGGGCAGCTACACTGCCCTCAGCAGACAAAACATTGCCGTACATCATGAAATCGTCGCCGAGCACAAGGTCCTTCGTATTGCCATCAATAGTTACACTCACTTTTGACCCTGAGCTTTTCAGTGTCGCGGTGCGCATTGGTACTTCTTGGAAATAACCACCATTCTCACCGTAGGGCGCAAGGCCCAATTGCTTAAACTGCGCAGCAACATAATTGGCGGCAATACGGTGGCCTTCACTGCCTGTGTCACGACCACGAAGCAAATCATCCGCCAAGAAAGTCACGTCTGCCTTCATGCGTTCTGCGCTAAAACTGCCTACGTTAGGCATTGCTGGGCCAGTTTCCACGTCTGCATCATTTGTTGTTGTGCAGGCTGTTAAAAACAAAGCTGTCGCACAAATACCAACGCGTACGATGTTTCTATTCTTTTTCATTTTTTTCATAACTCCCCTCACCGCCTCAGAATAGGCGTTCATTCCAATCGAACAGTTTCATGCGCCAACATGAAACCTTGAGTCCATTGGTAAATAGTTTAGCAAAATGACACAATAGCTGAGCTACATATACTTGAGTGTTTCAACAATAGCCCAAAGCCTATCTTGCCCCCACAATGTTTCAGACCCAACGCGGAAAGTTGGCACCCCCCAACTACCAGCCATCAACATCTCTTGTCGATTGCGTTCAGCCTTTTCCTGCCAAACTTCACGCGGCAGTGCAGCAGAGACCTTGGCACTTGAAAGGCCTGCCCGCTCCATAATGCGAGCAAGGCCTTTATCGCTGTTACCGTCTATACCTTCTGCCCAAACGCCTTTGGTGAATGCCTTAAAAAAGGCAAGATCAGAACCTTCTTCCTGCAACGAAACCCCAATTGCCATCGCGCGTTTTGTTGCATCACCAAGCGGGTCCACAATTCTGCCAAAAGAGATATTTTCCATACGGGCTTCACGGGCTGCATCAAACAATATGTAACGGCGTTTTCTAGCGGGCACAGGCATACCCCGCATAACCATAGGAAGGACCGGCTTTAATTTTAGGCGCAAGCCAGATTTTGCGGCAAGTTCAGACGCAAGATGTAGTGCTAAATAGCTATAAGGGCTACGTACAGAGAAGAATATTTCGATAGTTCGACCTGAAACCGATTTTTCCAACTTATCTAGTTTGTAGCGCCAAAGCCGGGTCAGTTCGAAATGTATTTCACCGTCACCAACACCAAGTCTATTTAGTCGCTTCTCAAGGTGGTCTAAACGATCCAAACCCGGATAAAACTCACCCGCATAATATACCGTTCCACTTGCGTAATGGCCAAGAGAACGCAGTAACTTCTCATTACTTTTCAACCGATCTTCGTGTATATCAGCAATCACGCAAAGCCGTTTCACATCAGCAAGGTCTTCTCGCCAGAGCGCAGCTCCAACTTCCTCAGCAACTGTAAAAAACTTTGGGTCGTCCTGAAGACTGGCCAAATACCGGTTAGCCATACCAACACCAAGGCGGTCAGGCACAACAGCCGTTGACGGAAAGCCTAATCCATAAAGGCGTGCAAGCCGCGTCGCATCAAGAATACTATAAGCCTCAAATCGTGCTGGATCCGGGTACATATTTGCTGGCAATTGCTCAACTACCAGCGGCCTTATTTTCACATCAAAACGAGAGGCAAAGTCCGGCAATACCTGCACCATCAACTGACAGTAAGGGTCATCAGACCTATGGAAATAAAGAAGTTCATGTTCAGTGCGTTTCAGGCGACGCACCATTTCTGCTTGAGTATGTTGCAGGCTCAACCTTGTTTCGCTTGTAAGCCAAGCGGCGATATTTGACTGCAAAAAACTATGTACGCTCATAAAGACAGACTTCGACTATGTTAATCTTCTAGAGCTTCTACCATCAAAATTGTTCCTTCAACAGCAATAACACGTACCTTTTTGCCTATGACTGTATCCGGGCCTTCAGCAAGCCAGCGACTATCTCCCACTGCAACATGGCCACGACCATTTTTAATTGCCTCAACCACGACGTAAGTTTTGCCAATATGATGTTGGCCGCGTGTATTAACAACGCTTTCAGGTTCGTCAGTTCGTCTATTATAGAAATAACGGTGTCCCACAAAAACAGAAAGGGCGGCAAACACCGCAAAAATTAAGCCATGCCCCTCAAAACCAAGCCCGGGCATAAACCATGCAGCAATACCAGTAAGAGCGGATGCAAGGCCTATCCATAAAAGATAAACCCCCGGTATAATCATTTCCCCGGCCAGCAATAACACTCCTGCCGACCACCAAATCCAGTGCGCCTCTTCAGTCAGCCAAGCTAAGACTTCAAACATAAAGTTTACTCCGCATTTGGCACACTCGCAGTGTGCCCAACAGACTTACCAGTACCTTTTACATCCTTGAATAACTCAGCAATACCACCAATTGAACCAATCACGCCCGACGCCTCCATCGGCATGAAGACAAGTTTTTCATTCGGTGAGTTAGCAAAACCATGCAGCGCCTCAACATACTTCTGCGCCACAAAATAATTAATCGCTTGTGCGTCACCTTCCGCGATAGCCTTCGATACCATTTCAGTTGCTTTTGCCTCGGCCTCCGCGGACCGTTCCCGTGCCTCCGCATCTCTAAAGGCGGCTTCTTTACGCCCTTCTGCCTCAAGCATAACGGCTTTTTTCTCGCCTTCTGCTCGGAGAATATCTGATGCGCGCCGGCCTTCAGCCTCAAGTATTGACGCACGCTTATCACGCTCTGCCTTCATCTGACGAGCCATCGCATCCACAATATCCCGTGGCGGTGCAATATCCTTAATTTCAATTCTTGTAATTTTAATACCCCATGGCTGCGTAGCTTCATCAACCACATTCATCAGACGGGCGTTAATTTCATCACGTTTGGACAAAAGCTCATCCAAATCCATTGACCCCATAACCGTCCGGAGGTTAGTCATCGTCAGGTTAAGAATAGCGTGCGTAAGGCTGTTAACCTCATAGCTAGCCTGCGAAGCATCAAGAACCTGAAAAAAAACAACGCCGTCCGCAGCAACCATTGCATTATCTTTGGTAATGACTTCTTGGGTAGGAATGTCGAGCACCTGTTCCATCATGTTCATCTTGTGCCCAATGCGTTCAATGAACGGGACAATAAGATGAAAGCCGGGCGTCAAAGTTTTTGTATAGCGCCCAAAACGCTCGACCGTATATTCGAACCCTTGGTTAACCGTAGTAACTGCTGAAAAGATAAATACAACAGCTAGAAACCCAATCAAACCAACAAGAATTGATGACATATCAACCATCTAAACGGCACTCCCCCAAAGTAAAATTCCACGCACATGCTAAGTTTATACATAGTAATGGCCAGTACAAATAAAAAGGGGCAGCACCAGCCGCCCCTTCTTTCAAATACTACAAAAAGTTCAATTACAGCTGAGACAAAGCATGATCAGCGCTAGAAACCTGGAACGCCCCCGGATCTTCAACATTGAGTTCAGTCACTGTGCCGTCATCAACAATCATAGAGAAGCGCTTGGACCGCAGTCCCATTCCAAAACCAGAGGCATCCATCTCAAGGCCTAATGCTTTTGTAAATTCAGCGTTACCATCCGCAAGCATTGTTACCTTACCTGCTGCACTAGAACCTTCGCCCCAAGCATGCATCACAAACACATCATTCACGGCAAAACATGCAATTTCATCAACGCCTTTTGCCTTTAGTGCTTCCGCTTGCTCTACAAAGCCCGGAAGATGTTTTGCAGAGCATGTCGGCGTAAAGGCACCCGGCACAGAAAAGATAACAACTTTACGGCCTGCAAAGTATTCGTCTGTACTAACAGGGCCAGGGCCATCTGCGGTCATCGTTGTCAGGCTTGCAGAGGGGAGTTTGTCGCCAACTTTAATCGTCATGTTTTATCTCACACATTAAATGGTTACGGGGAACTTTACCAAGAGGATAGAGGCCCCCTAATTAGGATCAAGTATTAATATTAGTTGGCATGGCCCAATGGTAAATTCAGCGTGCGCTCAATCGAAGCACCAAGCCCATCAGCAAAGGTCAATCGCACCCTTTGTCCACGCAAATCTTCTGGCATTTTCCCTGTCATCGCGGGAAGTACGAAACGTGCAGATTGCCCATTAGCAAGCAGTTTCATTTTTGGTTTACCAAAATGAAACATATCATTCACCTCCGCGAGCATATCCGCGTTAGAAAGTGAGCGACCAGCCGCCACCTCCACAATAATTTTTTGACGCCCAACAGGGCCAACGACCTTGGCCCACTTAATTTCAAGTCCAGCGTCATCCGTCCCTGTTGTAGCTGGCACCTTCTCTAACCACTTCGCGATTTTCTCATCATGGATTGATATATCCCCAACAGACAGAATATCAACTTGGTATACGGCGCGAAATGGGACACAAATTTCTTTGCAAACCATAAAGTCTACTTCAACAGTTAAGTCTGCTCCCGCTGTAGCTGCATCCAGCTCAAACGGAAGCACAACATATTTGCTATAGCCAAAGGTTTCCAAACCAAAGAGTTCAAACCGCTCGGGGAAAGGATATTTAACTTCCTGCTCAGTTCCTGCCGTAAAAATACGAACAGGCAATCCCGCCTCGCCAGGTGAACGCCAATAGGTTTTCCAGCCAGGTTGGAGCTTAGCCTCCCATGCTAATAATAACTTGCCTGACGGAGCGAGTTCAGCAGAAGCTGCAATCAGCCGAGTTTGAAGCATGTCATGGTGCTGTTGCCACTCACTTCCCATAGCAGAAGTAGTTTGCACAAAGCCAAAAATCATCAATAGACATACAAAAAGGTAACGCAACACACTCTCCATCATGAACGTAGCTTTGTCATAGCAAGCTTCAAGGCTTTGTGCCAATCGACTTTCTTCACATTAGTGTCATGCAGCTAGCATGCTCAGAATTTTATTGGGAGTAGATTGCGCCCAAGCGGCAATCCCGCTAAACTTAGCTCAATCATATAAGGAACCAATGTTTGTGACTTCCTCGACATTTTTAGATGGCAAACTTTTACTCGCTATGCCGAGCCTGACTGATCCAAGATTTGATCGCAGCGTTATCTATCTTTGCTCTCATGATGCCTCTGGTGCAATGGGACTCGTTATAAATCAGAGCTTTGACAACTTAGATTTCGAAGGGCTGTTGGACCAACTCGACATTGAGTGCGACGAGAGCGTGCCCGACATACCAATTCACATTGGCGGCCCCGTTGAACCTGGGCGCGGGTTCGTTTTGCATTCTGCCGATTTCGTTCAAGATTCAACAATGGTTGTGAGTGAAACCTTGGCGCTAACAGCAACTGTCGACATTTTACGAGCTATGGCACATGGCCGTGGCCCTATCCACAGCTTGTTAGCACTTGGTTATGCGGGTTGGGGGCCCGGCCAACTTGAACAGGAAATTCAATCCAACAGCTGGTTAACAGCCGATGCCGATGATGAAATTATTTTCCATACCGAGCTTGAACAAAAGTGGCCGCGCGCAATGGCAATGCTTGGTGTTGATGTATCAATGTTATCCGCTGAAGCAGGACATGCTTAAGTTTTCAGAGCATTCATTGGCTAGGGTTTTAGTTTAAAATACTAGGGTTTAATGCCCGAAACTTGTCTAGGCTAACTGACGGTACTTCAGGAAATTTATGATGCATTCCTGAATGATCAATTTCCAAAACCTTGGGTAAGTCCATTACCCGTAAATCAATTTTCAATGCAGAGAGTGAATTCCTTACACGTTCTGACAAATGTGATGTGCCTACAACACGCGGAGATGGCACCACAAAAAGCCTTTTAAGCTGCTGATCAAACTCACCCCATTTATCAATGAAGGACTGGTTGCGGGCTTCAAACGGACGAATAACACCAACTAAGGTCACACCTCCCATCGCACGAGCGTCACTGAAAGGCAGAGATATTACTTCTAGGTCAAATTTATTGCGCGTACCAAGCTTTAGCGATCCTGTACGTAAAATACCACTACCCTGCACCAGAGCAGTTGCATATAGCTCTTCCATGATGCACGCCTGCTCGGTTTGAGCAAAAATACTATAGTATGTTTCTCCGGCCATCCCGCGCCCGATTGCTTCTTCAAGGGATGATCCTGCAAGGCGGTAAGTCAGTGCCCCATCATCTGTCATTTCTAAAATGAACATCCAAGGCATGATATGTGTGAGTTGGCGCAAATCGAGTTCTGCACGCTCTGGCAGCCTCTCTCCACCACCTAACGAGCGCCAATATCCAAGCAGTTGGCATACTTCAGGACTAAGCATCCTTGTCTCCCTGTTAGCACCTCACCCAGCACCTTATTCTGCCAATCTTCTACCACGAATAGGCACAGTAAAAACAGCCCCGTTACTTAAGTATTACTCTTAATCAATATAATAGTTTATTAACTTATAAATAATAATACTTCCCTATTTCCCGCTAATTTCGCCCAGAAGATAAGCCGTCACTTTAGGGTACCTACACCCACCTCCTGACAGCAGAAGACTTACTAAGCCTCAATATGGGGCATAAGTATTTGAATTAAATGAGTATTTTTTAAGGCTTTGCAAAAGCCTTGTTTTTCGAAACTATCCATAGCGCGAAGTATAGGCAATCTTCTATCGTCTAATTCGAGCCCAATCAGGCAATTTATAACAGTCATATCAAAATGAACTCACAGAGAGTCCATTTACATTTATTTATTAAAATTGACGTTCTCAAATGCCCCAGGCCCGACAATCGCAATAGATGGTGAAGTAGACTCGCAAATTTTTTGTGCAACACTGCGCACGTGATCAGGCGATACAGCATCGACATTTGCGACCATCTCTTCAACGGGGATTAGGCGGCCAAACACGAGAAGTTGGCGCCCAAGTTGTTCCATACGTGAGGTCGTCGCCTCAAGTGCCATCAACAAACTTGCTTTCAACTGCGAAGTTGCAACTTTGTACTCAAGCTCCTCCGGCCCGTCAGCAAGTTTCTGCATCTCGCCTTTCACAACAGGAATAAGCTCATCCATCATGTCCGGGCCTGTGCCAGCATAAAGCCCAAACAACCCCGTTTCTGCATGGCTACTCGTAAAACTATAAACTGAATAAGCCAAGCCTCTGTGCTCTCGCACTTCTTGGAATAAACGAGAAGACATGCCGCCCCCAAGAATTGTTGAGTAGACCTGCATGGCGTAATAATCATCGTCATGGAATGAGCACCCCTGCCAAGCAGCAGTTAAATGCACCTGTTCAAGTTCACGCGTTTCAATTTTACGCCCACCTACATAAGTAGACGGCGTGATAATGCTTGCTTTACCAGTTGGTAGATCACCGAGTTTATCTTCAACGAGCTTCACCAAATCACTGTGCTTCATGTTACCAACGGCTGATATCACAATATTGGAAGCAACATAATTTTGACCAAGGTACCCAAGTAAATCTTCTTTTTTGAAGGATTTGATCAAGTCAGGCTCGCCGAGAATAGTGCGTCCAATGGCTTGATCGCCATACGCAGAGGCTTGCAAATGGTCAAAAACAATATCATCTGGTGTATCAAGAGCCTGCCCAACCTCTTGTAAAATCACCTCTTTTTCACGCTCAATTTCAACTTCAGCACACACGCTATTTTGAATAATATCGGCTAGCACATCAACAGCAAGCGGCATATCATCCTTTAAAACCCGAGCATAATAAGTAGTATTGTCCCGGGTGGTATATGCATTCATGTGGCCGCCAACAGCCTCAATTTCAAAAACTATATCCCTTGCTGAACGTGTTTTTGTACCCTTAAAAAGCATATGCTCAAGAAAGTGAGTTACACCATTCAGTGGCTTTGGTTCATGCCTAGACCCTGCATCCACCCAAACGCCCACGGACACTGTCTCGACACTACGTCTGCTTTCGCTGACAATACGAAGGCCACTTGCGAGGCGCGTTATTTCCACGCTCAAGATACATCTCCTGCAAGCACACGAGCCTGAAGATCTGCCTTGTCATTGGGTAGCACTTCAAAGCGCTCTTCTCTCTCCATCAAATCAGCCATATGAGCTGGTAATTCAGGTATTACACCACATGCACTTTCTACAGCTGCACCAAATTTGACTGGGTGCGCCGTTGACAGTGTTACCTTTGGCACAGCACCATTTGGTAAAAGTCTATCCGCCACGTCAAGACCAACAGCGGTGTGCGGATCAGCAATATAGCCTGCATTCTTCTGATATGCTTTCATAACTGCCTGTGTGGTTATGTCATCGGCACGGCCTGCAATGAAGTCACGGCGCAGAATTTCCAAATGCCCAGCCTCCAAATCAAACCCATTTTCTCTAGTAAACGTGTCCATATAAGCTTTGACACGGTTACCATCGCGGCCAGCAAGGTCAAACAGTAAACGCTCAAAGTTGCTGGAAACTTGGATATCCATACTTGGAGACAAAGTCGACGATGCCTGGCCTGACGCATAGCGGCCTGTCTCAAGTGTGCGCGCTAAAATATCATTGCTGTTTGTCGCTATAGCAAGCGTCTCAATCGGCAGGCCCATTCCTTTAGCGATATAACCTGCAAAAATATCGCCAAAGTTACCTGTGGGTACACTGTAAGATATTTTACGATCTGGTGCGCCAAGAGCCACAGCAGATGTGAAATAATAGACAATCTGCGCCATAACCCGTGCCCAGTTGATTGAATTAACTGCCGTTAGGCCAACATTGTCGCGAAAGTCCAAATCATTGAAACATGCTTTAACAAGCGCCTGACAATCATCAAACGTACCCTCAATAGCGATATTCACCACGTTAGGTTCAATCACAGTGGTCATCTGACGGCGCTGTACATCTGACACTCTGTCTTTTGGGTGCAGCATAAAGATAGAAACATTCTTACGTCCCCTGCACCCTTCGATCGCTGCGGAACCCGTATCCCCAGATGTCGCTCCAAGGATGGTGAGCTTTTCATCGCTTGTCGTCGTGAAATGGTCGAAAAACCGACCAAGCAGTTGCAAGGCAAAATCTTTAAACGCCAGTGTGGGTCCGTGGAATAGCTCCAAAAGCCATGCATTATTGTCAAGCTGAACTAGCGGCGCTACAGCACTGTGCCGAAACGTATCACCATACGTAGCATCAAGCATCTTCTTCAAGTCACCATCAGATACCGAGCCTGCAACAAAAGGTTGGATAACTTCAAAAGCAACTTCCGCATAGGACTTGCCGCGCATACCCCGTATTTTATCGGCACTGAAGGTTGGTATTGTTTCCGGCACATAAAGACCACCATCTCTGGCGAGCCCGGTTAATGTAACACCTTCAAAATTCAGGCTTTCCGCCTGACCACGTGTGGAAACATACTTCACGGCAAATCTACTCAGCTTAGGGTTAAAATTGCGGCATTACTCTTAGGTGCAGTTACGGCAAGATGCAAGGCTTCATGCGGCTTTGCGGCCTCTTTTAATGCCAAAAGCAATAAAAATACCCAACAAGCTCGCGGCTAACCCATACCAAGTAAACGCATATTCCAAGTGATCATTAGGGATATCAACGCGTATCTGTCCCCCAAGAGGTAGCTCTCCGCCCTTACCTACTTGGTCCGCAAACACCCTAAAATGATAATATTCTTTCGTGCGCAATCCAAAGTGTGCTGCCATTTCATGCACATCTGCCAAAAACCAGCTACCTCCCGCGGAGTCATTAGGCAGTGTCATCGTGCCTGGGGTCGCGCTAGACATCAGCACCCCGGTGAAATTAGAAACCCGCGTTGGAAGTTCAGGTAACTCTCGCGTAGCATGAGGAATCCAGCCAAAGTTCACCAGCACTGCCATACCGTGGTCTTTTTGTACCGGGGCATAAAGAAAATAGCCTGACCCACCACTTTGATTTATGCCAAAGACCTTAATGGGCTCAGCGAGGCGCTTTCCATCGAAAAAGACGCGGCGATACTCAACAGACTTTGGGTCATCCAGGTGTACAGGCAACGGCATTGGCTCTGCCTGCAACCCAACTTCGATCCGGTTCAGCAGGTCAGTTTTTGGGCCAATTTTGCGAGCTTGCCATGTCCCAAGGGATAGAAGGATTACGAGCGCTACCAACATACTAATAGTGAGTGGAATACCAGGTTTAAAAGTCTTGAACATTCAGTCCTCGTCTTCTGTCTGGCCTTGATGCGCATCATGATGAAACTGAAGCGCAACAAGAGTCGCTTTGAAAATTCTGAGCATCCAATATGAACCACCAATAATAACGACAGTTAACACACCGATAATAACTGGCGTTGAAAGACCCGCACCAGTTAAAATGAAGCCAAGAATAGCGCAAATTGCACCAAGGATAAGAATGACAAAAACCTGCGCACCATCCCCTGTATCAGCAGCAGACAAGTCGAACCCACACCCTTCACAGGTTTCTCTTATCTCAAGGCCATTTTGGAATAGTGGGCTAATACCGCAGTTAGGGCATTTGCAAGAAAAACCAGCTTTATAAGGAGAAACCGACCGAGGCATACCCCGGTCGGTTTCTATATTTTTATGATCTAAAGGATCAGTCATCGGTTATTAGCCGCCCCAAATATACACAGCCATAAAGAGGAACAACCAAACAACATCTACAAAATGCCAATACCAAGCAGCAGCTTCAAACCCAAAGTGATGGTCTGACTTAAAGTGGCCTTTGTAAACACGACCCAAGCATACAGCGAGGAAGATAGTCCCCACTAGCACGTGGAAGCCATGGAAACCTGTCGCCATAAAGAATGTCGCACCGTAAATGCTGCCATCAAAACCAAACGCCGCATGGCTATACTCATACACCTGCACACAAGTAAAAAATGCGCCGAGTAGAACTGTAAGCCAAAGGCCTGTTTTGACAGCTTCACGATTGCCTTCAACAATTGCATGGTGGGCCCATGTAACAGTTGTGCCTGACAAGAGTAGAATAAGTGTATTGATGAAAGGCAAGTGCCAAGGGTCAAATGTCTCAATACCTTTTGGCGGCCAGACAGCTTCTTGACCAATTACCTCAAAAATACCTGATCCTTCTGTAGGAATAATCGGGTAGAGGGAGGCGTTGAAAAATGCCCAGAACCAAGCCACAAAGAACATTACCTCTGAGGCAATGAACAAGATCATACCATAGCGCAGACCAATTTGAACAACAGCCGTATGGTCACCCGTTTCGCCTTCGTGGATCACATCTTTCCACCATGCAAACATGGTATAGAGAAGGCCAACGAGACCAATGACAAACATATAGTCGCCAAAACCGGTCATCCCAAACAGTTCAGCCTCTGGCTTCATCGTGAAGACAGCACCAACCATCATAATAAGTATCGCAAGGGAGCCGACAGCCGGCCAAGGGCTTGGGTTCACCAAGTGATAATCATGTTTAACGTCGCCCGCCATATATCTTCTCCTGACAGTTTGCTGGTCTCACACCAGCTAATATTCTATTTGGTTTCTAACGACCAGCTAACACTTCAGCGGTTTCTTCATCATCTAAGCTGAAGAAAGTATATGAAAGTGTCACCTCAGTCACTTCATCCAGATTGATATCTTGATCAATTTCCGGATCAATATAATAGACGACAGGCATTATCACCCGCTCGCCTGGTTGCAGTATCTGCTCAGTAAAGCAAAAACAGTCAATTTTTGTGAAGTAGCTGCCAGCCTTGTGCGGCGCTACATTATATGTAGCACGTCCAACAATAGGATAATTCGTTGGGTTATAAGCTTCATAATAAGCAAGATTCTGTGAACCGATTTTCAGAGTTTGTTTATTCTGAACAGGCTTAAATTCCCACGGCATATCCCGGTGTGTGTTAGCTACAAACCGCACACGCATATCCCGGTCAATCACTTCATTTGAAGCAAGTTCCACCTGCTGTGTGGTACCGCCATACCCTGTTACTTTACAGAATAGATCATAAAGAGGCACCGCTGCGTAGGCCATGCCGAGCATACCAACAGCCGTACCAAACATAATGACGCCTAGCTTTTTGTTCTTTTCAGCAACCGTACTCATGGTGCCAATCCCTTGATCCGGAAGTAACTTATAACTGCCAGTGAAATAACAAAAACAACAAGTGCGCCGCCCACTACGCGGTTACGCTTTTTAATCTTTTCGGATACTTCTGGTGTATTGCTCATGAAAGTAGCCCCGTAATAAGCCGCTCAGCAGCAAGTGTTGCAAACACGGCAAAAAGATAAAAGATTGAAAAGAAGAACAGCTTGCGCTCAGCTTTTGTTTCGCCGCGCCAAACAAAGAAGGCAAGCAGCGAAAAGTACGCACTAAGCGCAGCCGTAACAATACCATAAACAGGGCCTGCAAAGCCCATAAAATAAGGCGCGAGCGCACAAGGCACCATCAAAATAGTATAAAGCGCAATCTGCTTGCGTGTTTCTTTTTCACCCGCAACAACGGGCAGCATAGGCACACCAACTTTTTCATAGTCTTTATGAATGAAAAGCGACAGCGCCCAAAAATGCGGTGGTGTCCACAAGAAGATGATACCAAAAAGAACGATTGATTCTATCGTCACACTATCCGTGACAGCGGCCCAGCCAATCATTGGAGGAAAAGCACCAGCTGCGCCCCCAATAACAATATTCTGCGGCGTACGGCGCTTAAGCCACATGCTGTAAATCACGACATAAAAGAAGATAGTCAACGCTAGCAGTACCGCAGACGTGATATTTACAATCAGCCCAAGCAAAACCACTGAGGCAACGGAGAGAGTAAGGCCAAACCCAAGGGCGTCGCCTTCAGAAACTTTACCAGCTGGTATAGGTCGATTTGCAGTGCGCGCCATCAAACGATCGATGTCTGCGTCATACCACATATTAAGGGCACCAGATGCCCCTGCTCCAATAGCAATTAGCACAATCGCTGCAACGGCAAGCGCAGGGTTCATCGTACCCGGCGCCGCAATCATACCAACAAAGCCTGTGAAAATCACAAGCGACATTACCCGTGGTTTCAACAACGCGATGAAATCACGAGCGTCAGCCTCCCGCCCCAAAGGTGGAGCAGGAGTCTGAATTTCTGTATCAAAGGATGTAAGGCTATCAGCCAACATTCAGTCCTTTACAAACCAAGCTTACTTGATTTTTGGCAGTTCATTAAACTGGTGGAATGGCGGAGGAGACGAAAGTGTCCACTCAAGTGTATTAGCGCCTTCACCCCACTGATTATCGCCAACTTTTTTCTTAGAGAAGAAGAGTGTGTAAGCCATAACAATAATGAAGAGAAGCACACCAACAGCCGTGATCTGATAACCAAGCGTTGACCAATAGTTCCAATATGCATAGGCATCTGGATAGTCAACATACCGGCGAGGCATACCCTGCAGACCAAGAAAGTGCTGCGGGAAGAAGATCAAGTTCACACCAACAAATGTTACCCAGAACTGAAGCTTCGCAAGCAGATCAGGATATGCACGGCCTGACATTTTACCAACCCAGTAATAGAGGCCAGCAAAAATACCGAATACCGCACCAAGCGACAATACATAGTGGAAATGAGCAACCACATAGTAAGTGTCATGGAGCGGTACATCAGCACCAGCATTTGAAAGAACAACGCCTGTTACACCACCTGTTGTAAACAGAAGGATAAAAGCAATCGCATATAGCATGGGCACAGGGAAGGTAAGTGAGCCACCCCACATTGTCGTGATCCACGAGAAAATTTTCACGCCTGTTGGAACGGCAATAACCATTGTCGCAGCAACAAAGTATGCTTTCGTGTCCACATCAAGGCCAACTGTATACATATGGTGCGCCCACACGATAAAGCCGACAAAGCCAATTGCCGCCATTGCATATGCCATCCCAAGGTAACCGAAAATCGGCTTACGCGAGAATGTTGAAATGATATGGCTAACAATGCCAAATGCAGGCAAAATCATGATGTACACTTCAGGGTGACCAAAGAACCAGAAAAGGTGCTGATACAAAATCGGGTCACCACCACCAGCAGGATCAAAGAATGTTGTGCCGAAGTTACGGTCAGTCAGCAACATAGTGATCGCCCCAGCAAGTACAGGAAGCGAGAGTACAAGAAGGAAGGCTGTGATCAGGATAGACCAAGCAAACAAAGGCATCTTGTGAATAGTCATGCCAGGTGCACGCATATTAAAAATAGTCGTGATATAGTTGATCGCACCCATGATAGACGACGCACCCGCCACATGAAGCGAGAAAATCGCCAAGTCCATTGAAGGCCCAGGGTGACCAGATGTTGAAAGCGGCGCGTATGCTGTCCAACCACCACCAAAGCCGTTTGCACCCGGTGCACCTTCTACAACAGTAGAAAGAAGCAACAGAATGAAGGCTGGAGGCATCATCCAGAAAGATACGTTATTCATACGTGGGAACGCCATGTCAGGCGCACCAATCATCAGCGGCACGAAATAGTTACCAAAACCACCGATTAGTGCAGGCATCACCATGAAAAATACCATGATAAGGCCGTGCCCTGTTGTCAGCACGTTAAACATGTGACGTGCTTCGTTTTCCGTAATACCTAGAAACTCTGGCAAGAATTGAACACCAGGTTCAGCCAATTCCATCCGCATCAAACCGGACATACCAAAGCCGATCATACCTGCGAAGAAAGCAAACCATAGGTACATAACGCCAATGTCTTTATGATTGGTTGAGAATACCCATCTCTTCCAACCTGTAGGATCTGCGTGAGCCATTGCTCTTCCCTTCCTAACTCTTAACGACCAAGTGCAGTTGTAGCAGCGTCAGCATAGTTTGCTTGCGCGCGGGCAACCCACTTGTCAAAATCTTCTTGTGAAACAGCTTCTACTGCGATCGGCATATAAGCGTGGTCCTTACCGCAAAGTTCAGAACACTGACCATAATATGTACCAACCTCATTAACTTCGAACCAAGTCTCGTTCAAGCGGCCCGGTACAGCATCAAGCTTCACACCAAGAGACGGAAGTGCCCAAGCATGGATCACATCAGACGCTGTAAGCTGAACTTTAATCTTAGTTTTGATCGGCACAACAACCCGAAGGTCTGTATCAAGAAGACGTGCATTCAGTTTGGCATCCCAACCAAGGAATTCAGAAAGGTCATTTTCATAATCCGCACGCTCGTTTGCGTTTGAAAAAGCGCTATCTGGAACAACTGATGCTGTATATTCGATACCCCCATGATCAGGGTAGTTATATGTCCAGTTCCACTGGTTACCCGTAACACGAAGTGCGAACTTTGTTTCCGGCACAACATCTTGATAATAAAGCAGTGGCAGAGATGTAATCCCTATAACCACAAGAATGATGATCGGAACTGCAGTCCAGATCACTTCGATCAAAGTATTGTGGCTAACCTTTGAAGGCTCAGGATTCGCTTTAGCGCGGAACCGTATCATCACGTAGAACATCAAGATAAATACGAAGACCGTGATAACTGTAATGATCCACATAAGATCAAGGTTGAAATCGGCAATTCTGCTTGCTTGCTCGTTAGCTGCTTCCTGCAACCACAGGCCTTTGTCCTTAGGAACCCCAAGGCGGCCCTCAGCTAGCGCGCTAACCGAATAACCGAAGACAGCTGTTAGTGCAGCCATAATTCCGGCGGTAAGCCTTTTAACGCTCATAGTTCTGCTTTCCTTTTGTTTCACCCCTACCCGGGCAACCGAAGCTTGCTCATAGTAAACAATTTCGGCGATACAGCCAGTCTGACATAGGTAATAGCTTATATACTAATTTACCTGCTGACCGATCAAAAATGCGCGCCCGTTATAACAGACGTTTCCGCAGGCTCAAGCCCGAGAACGTCCTTACTGTCACTTTTTTGCCAAAATAGCATTATTTTCTATTCTGATGCTTGTCATTCTCAACTTTCGGCATCATGCTAACACCATATGCAAAGCTCAACATGTGCCACTATGTCGCAGTTTTGCTTAATTCTCTTTTAATGCGCAAGGAACTACCTAATGGCTAATCCTGAAGGCCCAACATCTGACGCTTCTTTAAACTTCTTTTTTTCCCAATCTGACTTGGACGAAAACAGAACAGAATCCCTTGTTTCTGAAGCACTTAGTGGCATGGAAGATGGTGAGCTATACCTTGAAAGTACACAATCTGAATCTTTTACGTACGATGATGGCCGCCTAAAGGGAGCTAGCTTTGATTCTAGTCAAGGTTTCGGTCTAAGGGCGGTTCACGGCGAGTCGACAGGGTACGCGCACTCAAATGAACTATCAGAAGCAGCAATCAAACGAGCCGCTGAAACGGTACAAGCTATTAAAACCGGCAACGGCGGCGAAATGAGTCTTGCACCTGCGCGCACCAACAAACAACTTTATACCGATGCCAACCCCCTTGGTGGAATCGATTTTGGAAAGAAGGTTGCCCTCCTTGAGGAGATAGACGCTTATGCGCGAGCTGCCGATCCTCGTATTCGCCAAGTAAGTGCTTCAATTCTGGGAAGCTGGCAAGCAGTTGAAATCATTAGAGCGGACGGCCACCGTGTCCGGGATATCCGCCCACTTGTACGCCTTAATGTTGGCGTCGTGATGGGCGAAGGTGACCGTCAAGAAAGCGGTCATGACGGCGCAGGCGGCAGAGAATCATATGATTTCCTCTTTGACGAAGATCACTGGCAGGCGCAGGTTAATGAAGCAGTTCGCCAAGCAAGCGTAAACTTAGAAAGTGTTGATGCACCAGCTGGTGAAATGACCGTAGTACTTGGCCCAGGCTGGCCAGGCGTACTGTTGCACGAAGCTGTTGGGCACGGTTTAGAAGGCGACTTCAACAGGAAAAAAACCTCGGCATTCGCTGGCTTAATGGGGGAGCGCGTTGCGGCCCCTGGCATCACTGTAGTTGATGATGGCACTTTGGGCTCAAAGCGCGGCTCCTTGTCCGTAGATGATGAGGGCACGCCAACGGAAAGCACTGTTCTTATAGAAGATGGTATCCTGAAAGGCTATATGCAGGACCGCCTTAATGCCCGCTTGATGGGTATGAAGCCAACGGGTAATGGGCGGCGGCAAAGTTTTGCACATTCTCCGATGCCGCGCATGACAAACACATTCATGCTTGCTGGCGATAAAGACCCTGGTGAAATTCTTTCCAGCGTGAAAGACGGCCTTTACGCCGTTAACTTTGGCGGCGGCCAAGTGGATATCACTTCCGGCAAGTTTGTTTTCAGTTGCACCGAAGCATACCGTATCAAAGGCGGGAAAATTGCCGAACCCGTGAAAGGGGCCACGCTGATTGGCAACGGCCCTGATGTCCTTAAACGCGTTTCTATGATAGGGAATGACCTCAAGCTCGATAACGGTGTTGGAACTTGTGGCAAGGGCGGACAAACCGTACCTGCAGGAGTTGGACAGCCTACCCTTAGAATTGACGGCCTAACTGTTGGTGGCACCGCAAGTTAAAAATATATGCAGCAAAGAATAGGTATAAAGCTCCGTATATTACTGAGCCTAATCGCTTTAGTATCCTCAGTCAGTTCTGCTGCCTCCGAGGATACTATTGCTGTTACTATTTATGATTTTCCGCCAGATATCATTAATTCCAAAACAAAACCAGCAGGCCCCCTAACTGACAAAATGAAGCAGATCATGAAATCCGCAGGCCTCTCGATCCAGTGGCTTCAATCCTCGCTAGCGGAAGAATCCGTTATGTTAAGTGGCGGTAGTCGACCATTTTGTACCACCGGTCGAATCTACTCCAATATGCGGGTCGTGAAAGATAATTGGATTTTCCTACCCTATACCCTGCACACACTTGCTGGGGATGCCCTTCTTGTCCATCACAAAAACCTAAATAAATTTGCCCGCTTCAATCACATCACTGAAGTGTTTGAAGCTGATACTCTTACAGGCGTTTTCATAAGCGACGTTAGTTATGGCTCCAACATCGATAGTTACCTGAACAAAACCCCGGAGCGATTTGATCGTAGCGCATCATCAACTGACCAGATTATAGCGATGGTGTCTAACCGCCGCGCTGACTACGGTATTGTGTCCGCTGAGTATTGGCGGGACTCACTGCGAAAAAATCAACATTATGATCAACTCGTCGATCTTGCTGATCAAATTTCTTTATTTAAAAATGGCAATGTAAACTTACACTTAGCTTGCAGTCGGGCTGTACCCTCGACTATACTCGCCCGTATAGAAGCCGCGATGCAACAACTTGGGTTCCCAAAATCACCTGAAAAAATTCAATCCTATATTACTCAAACAATACCACCCAAGTAACACCCTAATTTCTGTTGGCCAGATCAGGATTAAAGGCTATTTTCCTTCGCCATAAGATAAAACTGATTGTTTCATAACGATCTGTCCTACCCATTAATATTAATGAAGCAACACTGGGGAGGTAACTGATTCCTGTAATTGTATTGCACTCGTATAAACAAGTATCACTATATCACAAAAAAGGCGGCCAATTTGGCCGCCTTTCCACAAACCGATAACGCGCCGTTAGCCAACAATTGCAGCTTCAGTTGCAGCTTTCACTTCATCTAATGTTATGCCGTCCGCGAGTTCAATGACCTTAAGGCCACCATCCACTATGTCAAAAACACCGAGGCCGCTGATGATGCGGTCAACCACACCCTTACCCGTAAGTGGCAGCGTGCAATCCTTAAGGAGTTTGGGTTCGCCTTTTTTATTGGTATGATCCATCAACACAACCACACGCTTCACACCGGCCACAAGGTCCATCGCACCGCCCATACCTTTAACCATTTTGCCAGGGATCATCCAGTTAGCAAGGTCACCATTTTCAGCCACTTCCATTGCACCAAGGATCGACAAGTCAATATGACCACCTCGGATCATGCCGAAGCTGTCTGCACTGGAAAAGTAGCTAGAAGTATCAAGTTCAGTGATTGTTTGCTTACCTGCATTGATCAAGTCAGCATCAACTTCATCATCAAAGGGGAACGGTCCCATGCCTAGCATGCCATTCTCTGACTGCAACGTTACATGCATGCCTTCAGGGATATAGTTCGCCACAAGCGTCGGAATACCAATACCAAGATTCACATAAAAGCCATCTTGCAGTTCGCGTGCTGCACGAGCAGCCATTTGGTTGCGGTCCCAGCCTTTTCTTGTATCGCTCATTATGCTGTCTCCCTGCTTCTAACTGTGCGCTGTTCGATGCGTTTTTCATGCTCGCCTTTGATAATGCGCTGCACAAAAATACCGGGTGTATGAATATTGTCAGGGTCAAGTGCACCCGCTTCAACAATCTCTTCCACCTCAACAATGGTAACTTTCCCGGCCGTTGCCATCATTGGGTTAAAGTTACGCGCGGTTTTGCGGTAAACCAGATTACCTTCGGTGTCAGCTTTCCATGCCTTTACGATGGAAACATCAGCAACAAGACCCGTTTCCATAATGTAGGTTTCGCCGTCAAAATCCTTGTGCTCTTTACCTTCAGCAATCAGTGTACCTACACCTGTTTTGGTATAAAAACCCGGAATGCCAGCGCCGCCTGCACGGATGCGCTCCGCAAGTGTGCCCTGCGGGTTAAACTCAAGCTCAAGTTCTTTTTCCAAATACTGACGCTCAAATTCCTTGTTTTCACCAACATATGAAGAGACCATCTTTTTGATCTGTTTGGCATCAAGCAAAATACCGAGACCAAAACCGTCAACACCACAGTTATTGGAGATCACTGTTAAGTCTTTAACGCCATTCGCATGAACAGCCGCGATAAGGTTTTCTGGGATACCACAAAGGCCAAAGCCTCCTGCCATCATCGTCATGCCGTCAAAAAGCAATCCATCCAGTGCCGCCTCGGCACTATCATAAACTTTGCGCATTCTTATCTCCTCACACACGGGGACACATACTATTTACAAAATGGTCTAGGCATTATTAGTTTCAGTTGCAACCAATAATAATACTGCTGAGACAACTTAACGTGAAACACTAACCCTTGAAGCCCAATTATTGCCATATTATATATAGATAACGTCTATATAAAAAAAGAATGACAGCGAACGGAGAATAACCATGGTGCGTATTATATGCAGCATAATAGGAACGGCACTTTGTCTTATTGGCATTGTCGGCATGCTTACGCCGATTCCATTAGGACTTTTCATCTTCATCATCGGCTTGATGTTCTTAATCCCAGCAAGTCCAACTGCTGCAGGTTATGTTCGCTTTGCGCGCCGTAAAATTGGCTTATTTGACAGAGCTATGTCTGCTGTTACCAATAAAATGCCTGTGCCCTATCGCCGCGTTTTGCGCCGCACGGAAGTGAATGGTTACGACTGGTAAACACGCTTTACGCATAAAATTATACATGCCTGCAACGTACTGACATTTTTTGTCAGTACCACATCCGTATAGATGTTCTCAGATATCAACACGGAGACACGACATGCAAGAAAACAATATCACACTTTATGCCTTCCCAACCGGGCCTGGCTTTTTCAATTTTAGCCCTTACTGCACGAAAGTAGAAATCCTGCTCGCACAGGCTGGGCTAGAGTTCTCATTAGAAATGCCTGAGGATTACAAAACTTTTTCAAAAGGCCGGCTCCCAGTTCTTAACGATAACGGTAGCATCATTGAAGATTCTGAAATCATCCGTCTTCATATTGCGGAAAAGTACGGAAAAGAGCTTGATGGCTCCTTGACGGCTGCTGAAAAAGCAACGGGCCACGCTGTATGCCGCATGCTTGATGAGCGCACAATTTACGGCCTTGTATGGACACGTTGGGCTGAGGACGCAGGCTGGTCTCAAACGAAACCCATTTTCTTTGAAGGCATGCCTGACGCGACCGCTGAAGAAATGCGAGCCCAAGTGATTGAGGCAATAAAAGCCGTTGGTTTCGGAAAATTCACTTCAGAAGAGCAAAAAACCTTCATTCGCGCAGATCTAAAAACCCTCTCTGGCTTGTTAGGCGAGCGAGAGTTTTTCCTTTCTGATGAACCAACTTACCTAGACGCCACAATCTTTGGTCATATCTCTAACCTGTATGGAACACCTATCAGGTCATGGAATAATGAGTTGGTTGGCGAGCACCAAAATCTAGTGAATTATTTCAACCAAGGCATGGCTCGTTGGTACCCCAATGCAGTACAAGCTGCTGCTGAATGACAAAAAAAAGGGCTGGTAATTTTACCAGCCCTTCTTCATTTCGATTAGCTGTAGCCTATACGGCAGCCGCTTCAGCTTTGATGCCTTCTTCAATAAGGGACGCTGCTTTTTCTGGGCCATCCCAGCCAACAACTTTCACCCATTTACCTTTTTCAAGGTCTTTATAATGCTCAAAGAAGTGCGTAATTTGGTCGAGGAAAATCTTCGGCAGTTCTTCGTATGTTTGCACGTCACTGTGGAATGGGTGTAGCTTATCAACTGGCACCATCAACAGTTTCTCATCCATGCCGGCTTCGTCTTCCATGATCAGCACACCAAGGGGGCGGCAGCGCACAACAGCACCCGGCATAATGGGGGTGTGGTTCGCCAAAATCACGTCAACAGGGTCGCCGTCATCCGCAAGTGTGTGCGGAATGAAACCATAGTTACACGGGTAGCGCATGCTTGTATGCATGATACGGTCAACAAACAAAGCACCTGACGCTTTATCAAGTTCATACTTAACTGGCTCAGTACCTGCTGGTACTTCAATGATCACGTTCACGTCCCAAGGGGCGTTTTCGCCAACGGAAATCTTGCTGACATCCATGGGTTTAATTCCTTAACAGTTGGGGGTTGGGGATAGAGTTACTCAAGCATACCTTACAATTGTCTTACTAGCTGCCCTGCAATCAGGCTGAAAAATACAATCCAGCCAAAGGAAATGTTAGAGCGAAAAACCGATAAACAAGCGTCTGGGTCATCAATATCAACCCGTTTCACCTGTACGCCGAGGTGGGTCGCCGCGAGCGCGATGCCGATGTAATAGATTTCATGAAGATTTGCAAGGATTCCTGCGGCAATCAGCGCAATTATAAAGAAACTGTAAAAAACCGCGACAGCGCGCTGCGTCCCACCGCCCAGTGCAAGCGCGGTTGATTTTACGCCAACAAGCATATCGTCTTCCCGGTCTTGATGCGCATAGATGGTGTCATAACCCAGCGTCCAGAAGATACCGCCAGCATATAACAGAAGCGCTGGCCAAGCGAGACTACCCTCAACAGCAGTCCAGCCCATAAGCGCGCCCCAATTGAACGTCAAGCCAAGCCAAGCCTGCGGCCAATATGTAACGCGTTTCATAAAGGGGTAGATAGCAACCAGAATAAGCGACGCGGTCCCCACGCCCATAGCAAACATATTTAACTGCACCAGAACCAGCAAACCAACAAGGCACTGCGCCACCATAAAAACCACAGCTTGCTTTACGCTGACCTCACCCGCAGGAATCGGCCTGCTTTTTGTACGCGCCACCTGCCCGTCAAAATTCCTATCAACAATATCATTATAGGTACAGCCCGCGCCGCGCATAACCGTGGCACCAATCGCAAACAGGATTAAAAGCCATAGGCTGTTCAGCTGAAACCCACCACCGCTTGCAAGTGTGATAGACCACCAGCACGGCCACAGTAAAAGCCACGTGCCGATGGGCCGGTCCATGCGCGCAAGCTTCAGGTAGGGCCGAAAAGCTGCCGGGGCCTGCCGGTAAACCCAACTCCCGTCAACAGCATCTGCTGTTTCAACCACATCTTTCTTCAAGTTCCAAAACATGCCCTGTCGCTACGCTGAGAGACCCGGGCTGTCAAGGCTCTGCTTGAAGATATACGGACAAACCTAGATATGCTGCGCCAATAGTTTAATTTGAAACTAACCTGTTGCCTTCAGACATTAAATTGGGAACACTGCCTCCAGACCATATCAATACGGGAAAGTTTACTATCATGCTTAAAGCCTTTGTGCCCCTTCTCTGCATCCTTGCCGCGCCTGCCTTCGCTTTTGATAAAGGAGAAGGCAAACTGGCTATGGCTCACGTGCAAATTCAGAAGGGCGTATATACGAAAATAGACAGCATGATTGTCTACCAAGACAACAAACTTGCTATTGAGAAATATTATGGCCGGTTTGATGCAGACACACTGCACCGCACACATTCCTCTTTCAAAAGCATTACGGGCATACTGGCCCTCATCGCAGCAGACCAAGGAATTCTGGAACTCGATGAGCCAGTGTTACCACTCCTTGCCCAGTTTGCAGACGTTCCTAGCAGCGATCCACGCCGTGAAGAAATAACCGTTAATAATTTACTGGATATGACCTCAGGTTTGGACTGCGATGAGGCCCCACAGTCTGCCGGCCCCTCCCATGAGGAAGGGGTTGACGAAGGCCCCACTCCCTTACTGTACAGCCTTGGCATAAATATGGCTCGCACCCCGGGCAGCGAATGGCATTATTGTAGCGCCAACAGCTTCATGCTTGCGGCAACCGTTTCCGCCGCCTTAGAGCGGGCAGGAAAACCTGATATCTTTAACTTCGCTGATAACTTCCTGATGGCCCCACTCGGCATCACAAATTACAGGCTGACACGCAGTGCCAGCGGCAAATACCTCAACGGCCAAGGGAACTCTTACTTCCGCCCTCTCGATTTGGCAAGAATCGGATTACTTGTTTTGAACAAAGGCAAATGGGACGGTAAGCAAATTGTGTCCGAAAAAAGCATAGCCCGACTGTACCATGCAAAGGAAACCGTAAACTGGCCGTGGACCGATACGATAGCAAACCACCCTCTCACAGCATCTCATTACAGTGCCCAATGGTATCAAACCGAGTTTGACGTCGATGGCATCAAAGTACCAGTAACCCATAGTTGGGGAAATGGAGGCCAATTCATTTTTGTGGCCCCTACAATTAATCTGGTAGCTGTCTTCACTGGTAGTAATCAAGGTAGTCGTCATATCAAACTACAAAAACAACCATTCAACATTATGCACAAATATATATTGCCGAGAATTGTTGGGCAAAGGCACTAATACGCATTTTTGCAACTAGTTGCGCGTGCTTAAAAAACCATAATGACTGGCCAAAGGCTAGCAAGGCCACTTAAGGCGCTGAAATAAAAGTCACTATTTTCATGGCTTACGGGCAATGAACTGTGTGACAGCGCTTAGCCCGGTATGGTGTGTGCCTTCATTGACTTCTCGGACGGTATCTTGCGCCAGCATGATTTCAAACCCCTCAAACACCTTCCTAAGCTGACCGAGCGATGGGAGGTACGAAACATCGCCCGGGCCACCTGTCCCATAATCTAATTGGCGCTTATTATAAGCTTCAAAAATGAAAACACCGCCCGGCTTCAGTGCCCGTTTGACGGAGTGGTATATCTTTGCACGCTCTGTTAAGTGCAAATGGCAAAAAATTGAAACAATGGCATCCCACGAAGTGTCGCCTATATTATAGCTTGTGAGGTCTGCAAGGTCATACTCAATTGTAACTTCATGTTGCGCTGCAAGCTCCATCGCCTTTTTCCGGCCTTCTGCTGAAAAATCTACACCCCGTACGACACAACCTTGCCCTGCCAAGTAAACAGCATTGCGTCCCTCACCTTCCGCAAGACTGAGAACCTGACCGCCATGTTTAATACGACGGGCCTGTGCCCGCAAAAAATCATTTACCTGAACCCCATACATATAGTCTTCGCTTTGATACCGCTCATTCCAAAACTCTGATCCTGTAAATTGCTGCGTCATGACTTTCTCCTGAAAACATCTGTTGTTCTTTGTACATAAACGCTAAGATACAAGTTCAAGTTCACTTGAGGTCAAGAGATAATGTTAGATATTTCCGAAGTATCAAAGAAAGCTGGTGTACCCGCTTCAACCTTGCGTTTTTATGAGGAGAAAGGCTTAATTCTCTCCATCGGGCGCCGCGGTCTTAAGCGACTGTTTGATAAAACAATTTTTGAGCGCCTATCGCTCATTACACTAGGTCAACGTGCTGGTTTTTCCCTCGAGGAAATCGCGAATATGTTTAGTAGAAACGGCGCCCCCCAGATAAAACGTCAAGTCTTATCCGACAAAGCAGATGAATTGGATCAAACTATCAAACAACTCAGCGCCATGCGGGATGGCCTACGTCATGCGGCTAATTGTCCTGCACCCAGCCATATGGAGTGCCCAACCTTTCAGCGCCTCCTGCGCCTCACTACCAAGAGAAAGACCTAATCTCTCTCACCAGCATCGCACACACTCAAAAGGGACCGTATGGCCACTGAGGGCTCTGAAATCATATAAGTTAATATAGCGAATACTGGCGACTATCAGTTCCACATCTTATTGCTTGATATTTTTTTCTTGCACAATTTGAAAAAAAGGATCATATCGCTTTTGACGTTAAGAGCGCACGTGCCACGACCCACCGCTGTACGCAGAAGTACGGGTAACGACGCAAATCTTTCTTTGTTGATTGGGGCCATACACACGAGATGGCCAGAGTTGATTGAAGTGGTTTGCTGGTATGTTCCAGGCACGAAAAAAAGAAGCGCTTGCTTACTTAAAAGCAACACATGAATTCGAAGGTAACAGGATTTTCCTGCCGCCTGAGATGTATGATTATTTTGCGTCCGTGCTGGAACTCAGCCATACCCCCGCGCGCTTATCATAAGCGCGCCATTCGTGAGAATATAACCTCACTCCTTCAGTAGTATTAAGCTTGGCGTTAACGCCTCTATTGCATTTTATCCTTTGTAGGGAAGGGTCCTAGCCAATGAAGGTTATGGATTTCCAGCAGCCTCTTCTTCGAAAAGAAGAAGACATGCGCACTTTCATTCGTACATATGCTTCTGTTGAGGCAGCCGTGTTCGCAGAAAATACCAATGATGCGGTACATATCCTTTATCCAAACCGGATACAGGATGCTGCTAAATCATTTTTGACCGGCTTTCGCGGAACGAACCTTTATGCCGTGAAAGCAAACCCAAGTCCTGTGGTCTTAAAGACCCTTTGGGAAGCTGGCATTCGGGATTTCGACGTTGCGTCACTGCGGGAAATTGAGCTGGTACATTCCCTGCTGCCACAAGCGCGCATGCATTTCATGCATCCGGTGAAAAGCCGCGAATCCATTCGTTATGCTTACCGCGTTGGTATTCGTGCTTTCTCGTTCGATCATATTGATGAGCTGCGGAAAATTCAGGAAGAAACTGGTGATGCCCGTGACCTGAACCTGTTTTTGCGCCTTAAAGTGGACGGCGGACAAGCGCTTTATGACCTAGGCGGCAAATTTGGTGTTGATACAACAACAGCACCGCTTCTGCTCAAGCGTGCCCGGCAAATTTCCAAAAAACTGGGGGTTTGTTTCCATGTTGGCTCACAGTGTATGGACCCTAATTCCTTTGGACGTGCCATTGCGTCTGTCGCTGAGCTTATTGCTGACACAGGTGTTAAGCTTGACGCCATAGATATTGGCGGCGGCTTCCCGTCTTCATATCCCGGCATGGAACCACCAAAACGCACGCTCTATTTTGATGCTATCCATGAAGCGATTGACACACACGGCCTCTCGGGCCTTGAGCTTATTTCAGAGCCCGGCCGCGCGATGATCGCAGAAGCGGGTGCCGTTGCTGTGCGGGTTGAACTGCGGAAAGGCACAGACCTTTATCTTAATGACGGCACCTACGGCGCGCTGTTTGATGCGGGTACACCAGACTGGCCCTTCCCTGTGCGTTGGATATCGGCGTCAGACGAAGAAGCCACACCTGAGACCATAAATTTCCGCTGCTTTGGACCAACATGCGATAGCTGCGACAAAATGAATGGCCCCTTCCCCTTGCCTGTCAATATCGCTGAAGGGGATTGGATTATTTTCGAAAACCTCGGCGCCTATGGCTTTGCCATGCAGAGCCGCTTTAACGGATTTTACTCAGAAACATTGGTTGCCGTTTCTGACGAAGCACCAGCGGTACTATACGGCGCATAAACGCCTTAACCGCTCACACATAATTTATTGAAAATACCAAGGATTTTCTAATGACTGACCAAGTAAAAACCAACGAAAAAGCTGAATTGCTTTCTAAAGTAGTTGAGCATATCGATATCAAAAGCTTCGATGCACGGCCGATTATCGACGGGATGGAGAAAATGTCCTTCACGTCACGGGACCTTGCGCGTGCAACTCGTATTTTCAATATGGCGGTTGAAGACAAAGATTGCTCTATCATCCTGACGCTTTCAGGCTCCACATCTGCGGGTGGCTGTATGCATGTATACCGCGACCTTGTGGAAGCAGGCATGGTAGATGCAATCGTTTCAACGGGTGCTTCCATCGTTGACATGGATTTCTTCGAAGCGCTTGGCTACAAGCACTATCAAGGCGACCAATTCATTGACGACGGTAAACTGCGTGACCTGTACATTGACCGCATCTATGACACCTTCATCGATGAAGAAGAATTACAGGCCTGCGACGAAATCACCAAAGTGATTGCCGACAGCTTGGAGCGTCGCCCCTATTCTTCCCGCGAGTTCATCTGGGAAATGGGCCGCTGGTTGAAAGACAATGCGGTTAAAAAAGGCTCGCTCATTGAGACATGCTACGACCATAATGTGCCAATCTTCGTGCCAGCTTTCTCTGATTGCTCAGCGGGTTTTGGCCTTGTGAAGCACCAAGTTGAAAACCCAGGAAACTATATGTCTATCGACAGTGTCGCTGACTTCCGCGAACTGACCGACATTAAAATCGCGGCAGGCCAAACCGGCCTTCTGATGATTGGCGGCGGTGTACCGAAAAACTTTGTGCAGGATACTGTTGTCTGCGCAGAAATCCTCGGCAAAGAAGTTGATATGCATAAATATGCCATTCAAATCACCGTTGCTGATGTGCGCGACGGCGCTTGCTCATCCTCAACACTCAAAGAAGCATCAAGCTGGGGTAAGGTAGATACTGTGTACGAACAGATGGTTTTTGCTGAAGCCTCTTCTGTTGTACCACTTTTGGCGTCTGACGCTTACCATCGTGCTGGTTGGAAAGGCCGCCCACGCCGTAACTTCGCGAAGCTTTTTGAAAAATGAAGCCTCCGTTCGACATAATGCCATCAGAAGACGCCTTCCTCGGACTTGAGGAAGGCGACGCGGTTTCATACAGCGATGCGAAAGCCGTTGTCATTCCGTTTGGCCTTGAGGCTTCTGTCAGCTACGGCGGCGGTACAGCAAAAGGCCCGGCAGCAATGCTTGTCGCCAGCCATCAAGTTGAGCTATTCGACGAAGACCTATGGTGTGAACCATTCCGCAGTTACGGCGTTGTTACCGCTGTTGAGCCTGAGATCGACGGGGAAAATATTCCTGCAGCACTCGAAGCACTTGAAGGCATGACAACAGCCGCGCTTGCGGACGGTAAGTTCCCTATCGTTTTTGGCGGGGAGCATAGCATCACACCCGGCGCAATCCGGCCGTTCCTTGGGCAGTATGATGATCTGATCATCTTGCATTTTGACGCGCACGCTGACCTGCGCGACGGTTATGAGGGTGAGCATTATAGCCATGCAGCAGCGCTTCGGCGTGTGCTTGACCACCCGACGGTAGAGCTGGTGTCTGTTGGTATCCGAAATATTTCAGCTGAAGAAATTCCGTTCTTGGAAGCAAACCGACACCGCATCACTATCCACTGGGGTAAAGACCGCGACGAATGGAATGTGGAAGATATTATCGCTCCGCTCAAGGGACGCAATATCTACCTGACGTTCGATCTGGATGGTTTTGACGGCTCGGTTATGCCTGCGACCGGCACACCAGAGCCTGGCGGACTATACTGGAACGATGCGATAAAAATTATCAAAGCAGCGTCACAAGCCGGCACTATCGTTGGTGCAGACATTAATGAGCTTGCACCAATTGAGGGCTTTCATGCCCCCAACTTCCTTGCTGCAAAGCTCGCTTACAAAATTCTATCCTATTCACTACAATTAAGTAGGTAGTCGGTATTTCTGGGAGTTAACCTCCCAGAAATTATCACGCTATCAGCGGTCAGCTTTTTTCATAGTGACTGTACCATGCCAGTTATAGCCAACAACCACTCCTGCGTCATCTCGCATGAAGGTAATGGTTTCAGCCGTTGAGCCATCCCGGCGCACGCGGGCGAACGTATCTTCTTCTACATGGCGCAATTTCGTCATATCTTCCTTAGGGTTTTCAGCCCGTAAAGATACAGAAATCAGATCCTTGCCCCACGGCATAATGTAATTTTCATCATCCCAAGGCTGAGTGTCATAAATCCCCGTGTAATCAACAAGCGAAACTGCCGGCCCTTCATCTGAGACTTCTGCTTTTTCACTTTTCAATGCAGGTTCCAAAACATCAAACATGATACGAATGAGGCCATTGGGGTTAGTACCTGCTGCATTAATAAGGGCCACACCGCCAATATTTTTAGCCGGATCAATATAGATCTGAGACTGATACCCTGGGCAATAACCGCCGTGCCCAATCAACGTACCACCATCATTGTTGCTCATGGAAAAGCCCAGCCCAAACGCACCACGCCACCCCATAACCACACTGTGAGGTCGCTGCATTTCCCGAAGGGTGTTATGATCAAGCACTTCATCACCTTCACCGTCCCGCAGCTTCAGCTGCCAGCTCACGAACTTGGCGAGGTCATTGGCGCTTGACGCAAAACCTGCCGCAGGTGCAAGCGCCTCTGCATTAAAATACGGCATTTCGGACCGCTCGCCAGACCGTGTTGGAGCACCGTACCCAACAGAAAGCGCTTCACCGTGCTTATCTTTCGGCATTTCACTAAAGGTATTATCTAGGCCAAGTGGATCCAAAATATGCGCCCGTACATAATCATGATAGTTTTCACCTGACACGCTGGCGACAATCTCCCCCGCAAGCGTTAACCCAAGGTTACTATACTGAAAATGCTCCCACGCGCGGTACAAAGTTTCCTGACTTTTTGTTGCGGCAATTGCATCTTCGCGTTCAGGAAACGGAAAACCCTTGGAAATCGACCAATAAGAGGTGTCCACCTCGCGCGGCAAACCGCTTGAATGGCTAAGAATGCCCTCAATTGTCACGTCATCGGATATTGGGTATTTCTGTTTAATATCATACCAATCCAAATGTTTACCTACTGGGTCCCGCAGACTGACTTTACCGGCATCTCGCTGCTGCATCACACCTATACTGGTAAACAATTTGGAAATTGAACAAATGCTATAAAGCGTATCTGTTGTGGCTTTAACACCTGTGCGCCGGTTCGCTTCACCGTAAGCATTAGCGTAAATTTTTTCTTGCCCTTTTACGAAAGCAACGGAAACGCTTGGCCAATCATTATAATCTTTTTGTGCGTCGAGCCATACATCCAAAAGCTGCTTCGCTTCATCCAGTGATTGCCCTGTAACCGGCGCGGATACCATCACAGCACACGCTGCTGTTGCCATTAAAAACTTGCGCATTTCATCCCCCTGATAAATTCTTTCTCAAACTATAATCAAAAGAAACGCCAGGGCAAATTGGGGATCGAATAAAATGCGAAAATCAAAATTCATCTTGCGGCATTAGTTTTCTTTGCCAAGCGCATATAGACCCGCTATTCACAGCAGTATACCAAGTCCGGCCGGAGGCATCATGACTTACAAGGCAAATATTCGTCTATTTATTGAGGATAGCCTCTCTGGTGGCTGCACCGTTACGCTTGAAAAAGATCAGTCGCATTATCTGGCAAATGTAATGCGCTGCAAACTTGGTTCACACGTTAGCCTCTTTAACGGACGGGACGGTGAATGGGTTGCGGAGATTTCAGACATTCAAAAACGTGCAGTTACCCTAACTCTATTATCTCGCCAGAAAGAACAGCTGACCGAACCCGACCTTTGGCTTGTTTTTGCTCCTATCAAAAAAGCACGACTTGATTTTATCGCCCAAAAGGCAACCGAACTCGGGGTCTCGCACCTTCAACCTGTTTACACACGCCGCACTATCGTCGAGAGGGTTAAAACCGAGCGCCTTCATGCCAACGCTGTTGAAGCAGCTGAGCAATGCGAACGCCTCACAGTGCCAACTATTGCTGAGCCCGAAAAACTAGACATAATCCTGAAAAGCTGGCCTGTTGACCGCAAAATCATGTTTTGTGACGAAACCTTGAGCGGAGAACCTGCTCATACCGCGCTCGCAAATACAGGCTCTAAAAACACGAACAAACCATGGGCTATTATTATCGGCCCAGAAGGTGGCTTCGATGATGTTGAGCGCAAAGCAATTATAGAGCATTCAAACACAACGGTTGTTGCCCTTGGCCCACGTGTACTGCGCGCCGACACGGCCGCCATGGCGGCCATCAGCCTCTGGCAATCCTCTATCGGAGACTGGTAATTCATCTTGAATAGATTTGTTTACTCACCTGTTTAGATTCAAATGTTTGTTTGTGGTGCCACCAGTTCCTACATCTTGATAAAATAGGAAAAGGACAAAGCCAATGACAACACAGCAATCAGACACCATGCGCCAATATTGTATCATGATGGCTACATACAACAGAAACGCCAACGAAACATTGTATGAAGCTTGCAGTAAGCTTTCAGAGAATGACCTGACAGCTGACAAAGGGGCTTTCTTTGGCAGCATTTTGGCCACACTTAATCATATCATGGTCGGCGACGACATCTGGATGTCCCGCTTCGAGAAAACCCCACTGCCCCACAAGCAGCTTGACGCTGTGCCCTACGGCAATTTCACAGACCTAAAAAAGGCCCGCGCCGAACGCGACCAGAAGTTTATCGCATTTTTCAAGAATACAGATGGCGCGTTCTATGAGGGGGATTTTGCTTTCACCTCAATGGCAGGGGACACCTTCATAAAGCCCCTACAGCAAATAGTGGCACACTTCTTCAACCATCAAACCCATCACCGAGGCCAAGTACATACACTTCTTACGCAGGCTGGAGTTAAGACACCCGTATCTGATTTGCCCTATATAGTATAACTTTTGTTCGAAGAAAATCACGAAAAGTTCAACAGTTAAGCTCACTTATCGGTGATCTCCTATTTACCTTGCTTGAATACAATCCGGTCACCGTTTACATTAGCATCTGATTTTGAAACTTAAGGTCTAGTCCATGTCCAAACCCAACCCAGTAATTGAATCCAAAGCTGAACTCCTTAGTTATATGGAAAAAGGCAACAAGCCTGACCGTACAAGTTGGCGCATTGGGTCTGAACATGAAAAATTTATCTATTATAGGCCGGACCGTAGCCCCCTCGCCTATGAAGGCATAGGCGAAAAACCTGGTATTAAAGATGTTATTCAAGCTTTTGTTAAACGCGGATGGGAGCCTGTCGAAGAAAACGGCTTCTTAATTGCTGCCAAACTCAACGGCGCATCCATCACCCTTGAACCTGGTGGACAATTTGAGCTTTCAGGCGCACCGCTTAAAACCATTCACGACACATGCAATGAAACATCATCGCATTTACGTATGTCCCGTGAGATAGGTGACGAACTAAATATTGGCTTCCTTGGCCTAGGCTTTCACCCAACGCTCAAGCGTGAAGAAGTGCCTGTAATGCCCAAAGCGCGTTATGATATTATGCGGTCCTATATGCCCCAAAAAGGCACTATGGGCCTGGACATGATGCTACGCACCTGCACTGTTCAAGTTAATTTGGACTTTGCGAGCGAAGCCGACATGGTGGAGAAATTCCGCATCGGCGTAGCCCTGCAACCGCTCGCAACAGCGATGTTTGCCAATTCACCGCTCCGCGAGAACAAAGTGAATGGTTTCCGTAGCCTTAGAAGCCATGTTTGGACAGACACTGATCCAGACCGCTGCGGCATGCTACCTTTCATTTTTGAAGATGGTATGGGATTTGAACGATGGGTAGACCATGTACTTGATGTACCCATGTATTTTGTAACGCGCGGCGGTAAATATCTTGATGCTTCGGGCCAGTCATTCCGTGACTTTATGGCAGGGAAATTACCTGTGCTTCCCGGTGAACTGCCAACCATCACAGACTGGGAAGACCATATGACTACGCTTTTCCCTGAAGTGCGTCTTAAAACTTTCCTTGAAATGCGCGGTGCGGATGGTGGCTCATGGTCGAGCCTTTGCGCATTACCTGCTTTTTGGGCCGGTCTCCTATATGATAAAGATGCACAAACTGCTGCTCTTGACCTAATCAAAGACTGGTCCATAGCTGATATGGAGCAGGCTCGCGCCGATACTCCAGCCCAAGGCCTGCAAACTATGCTTGCAGGTCGCACCCTTCAAAACATTGGCGTAGAAGCGCTTGCCATTGCTGACAAGGGCCTGAAAAACAGAGCTGCACTTTCCACAAGCGGGGAGACCGAACAAGGTTTCCTTTCCATGCTTCATGAAATTATTAGAACGGGTAATTCCCCAGCCGACTCACTTCTCAAAAAGCTAAACGGCGATTGGGCGCAAAATACTGACATGGTATTTTCTGAACTAAGTTACTGATCTTGGCGAGTTAGGCTTTTTTTAATTTCCATAGCCTAATACAGCTATATCTTGTGTTTTTATGAACCCCACGACATTGTCATAGGGAATGTATGAACTGGTTAACGCTGTAGTGCATGGAGAAAAAGACATGGATTTTAAAGTCAACTCTACGGACAAGGGCCTGAAAATAGAGATTGATGGCACTTTAACTTTTGAGAACCACCGCGATTTTAAAGATATTTTGACTGCAATTAGAGACGCTCAAGAAGATGTCGAGATATCCCTTAAGGGACTTTCAAATATGGATTCAGCGGGTGCTGGCATGCTAAAGCTCGCACAAGACAAAGCACAACAGAATGGCAAGGACTTTAAACTAGCTAACATCCCTGAACAATTGGAAGTTTTTGTGGCTCTGTTGAAATAAGATCGGTCTAAAGGCTGCAGATTAGAGATATTTTAGCCAATCAATAAACCAATAAAGACAGATTACAAATACGCCCACAACTGCACTCCACATCAGAGCAAAAGGTAGGCCGGAAAACCGAGAACGCTTATCACGGTAATAACTGTCACACTGCAAACAGTGAAACCAGCCATCTTGCCTTCCTGCTGCTAGCCTAATCCCCGGTATAAAAGTTGGTACTTCTCCCTCAAAACTATGCACACGTGTTGACCCGCACTGAGCACAAGCCCTTTCTTCGCCGTCTTCATCAAGCTTAGTCGGTATGGCACAGCGCGGCATTGTTGCAACCTTTTGCAAAACCTGTTCCGCAGCTTTCCAGTCAGAGGCACGCACCATAATATCTGCACGCACAGCGTAATTGAGTGCACCCATGTGCTCGCCGTTCATGAAAACCTTAATTCCGTGGCCTTCCAGCAAAGATCGCAATAATTGCCCGTCTGCTTGATCAAGACCGGAACGAATAGTGATCAGACGGTCCTGCTGTTCAAAATTAGCTGTCATTATTAGTCATTCAATCCGGTATCAAGCCCATCAATTGACTTGAGGTTCTTCTTTTGTTGATATTCAAGAATACCATCTTCCCCAAGGTTTTCAGTATATTTCACCAGAGTCTGACGTTCAGTTTTCAGCTCCATAACAGGCACCGCGTAACCGCAGCTTGTTTGCGTACTTTCTACGTCCATCAAAATAATCTGCCGAGCCCCAGGAAGGTTTGGAAATCTATCCTTCAGTTCTTCAAATTCAGGAGACCCCGCACGTGCTACCCGCCCTTTGCCATATAATCGGTAAATTAAGGTTTGTCTTGAAAAGCTGTTGAACATGATTGTAACACGGCCATCATGCTTGAGGTGGGTCGCGGTCTCGTTACCGCTGCCAGTCATATCAAGGTACCCACATAAATTAGGCGATAAAACCCTAAAACAGTCCATACCTTTTGGGCTGAGGTTGATACGCCCTTCTTTACAGGCCGTAGCGATAAAAAACATCGGTTGTTCGGCAATAAAGTCCGCATGCTTATCAGTGATATGATCAAAAAATTCAGCCACGCTAATTCCATTCTTCATCAAAAGGATCTGAAGGTCCAAACGGGATACCCGAAAAGCCTCTTCAGAATATAGTCATAAAACCGTGATAGATTAACCCTTATATTAGAGGGAATTTCTTTTTCTCGGAGTAAGTTAAACTGTGAAAACCCTGATACGTTGGATTGCACTACCAATTGGCCTAATAATTTTTTTCATTGGCGCGGTAACCTTCCCCTTACCCATTCCAACCGGACTTATTCTGATGGTCATTGGTATTTCGATTGCAGCCCTTAATCCAGCCATGCTGCGCTGGCTCAAAAAAACACGTAAAAAATATCCAAAAACCAATTTTCATATTCGCCGCCTCGCACCCTACATGCCTCGATTTGTCCAGCGGGTGATCCGGCGGACAGATTCAAAATAGTTTTGTCTTATTGCATCTGATAATGATATCTTTCTTGCAGGAAGAATATCAGCCAAGTAGGTTTTTCCATAAACCCAAGAGAGACACACAAGTGGCACGCATAAGACCTTATAAAAGCACAGATTGGCCTGCTGTTGAGCGCATCACACAGGAAGGCATTGATACAGGTGTAGCCACCTTTGAAATTAAACCAAAATCTCAAGAAAAATGGGAAGAGGAAAGCATTCCTGGCACCCAACTTGTTGCAGCGGAAGAAGACGGTGTTGTGCACGGCTGGGCCCTTTTATGGCCCGTTTCTGATCGCTGCGCCTACACTGGTGTGTCTGAAGTGAGCGTTTATGTGTCAAAAAATGCGCAAGGCCGTGGAATTGGTAAACTTTTACTGAATGCGGTTATTAAAAAATCCGAAGAAATCGGCATCTGGACCATTCAGGCTGGCATTTTTGAGGACAACCCCAGCTCCATCGCACTGCATCTGTCTTGCGGTTTTCGGCTTATAGGCGTTCGGGAACGCATCGGGAAACTACGTGGCATTTGGAAAAATAGCCAACAATATGAGCGCCGTAGTAGTGTGGTCGGCATCGAATAAACACTTTTAAACACTACCTTTTTTCTCGATCACTAAAATGCGTATCCTACCGGTAACGCATATCCACCCCACCATCAAGCACCGCGAGAACTTCTTTTATAGATTGTAAAATACCCTCAAAGCTGCATTATTAAATACACTAGATGTTGGGGGAAAATATGATGAAATACTGCTTAACACTGCTCGCCTTTTTAACCTTTGCTACAACGGCAGTTGCACTAGCCCCGCCCCCCTATGAGCAAATGACCTATGAGCAACTTAAGCAGGTAGATCAATCAAAATTACTTAAAGCCGAGAAAAAGGCGTGGAAGAAAGCATTTCGAAAAGCTGCAAAGACCCACAGAAAAGTCGAAAAAAAGAAAGCTAAAGCCAAAGAAAAACGAAGGAAATTAGAAGAAAAAGCTAGGAAAGAGCGTAAAAAATTACTCGCAAAAAGGCTTAAAGAGTATGAACGATCATACTCAAAAACCAGAATACTCATGGACGAATATGAGCCCCATATACAAATCATAGGTAACCGCACAAGCTGGCAGGCCAATTCCAGTTTAAACTTTATTTTGTCTCGGCCTGTACCAACAGAGTATTTCATGCGGGCCTTCTATAATCCCAATACTCAGACATTAACTCTGCAAGTATATTGCATCAAATCTTTCACAGAAAAAATACCCGTAACGCCAGAAGGAGTGCCCCTAACTTCACCCATGCAGTACGCAGCATATGCGAATTGGTGGGGCAATTACTATAAAGCTACGCTTCGTGGAGGTAGCGGACGTAAGATAATCGCCATAACCAAAAACGCAAAAAACAGCGCTGGCTCTTACTATAACTTTTACGAGGAATCTGCAATTTACATAGACACCGAAGACTTATTTCAATCCATCCGCAATAATGAAAATCTCAGTATCAAAGTGTCAACACGGTCAAAGACCCCAGTTTTGATTACCTTAACTCCTGACTATATAGCAGGTTTCATAAAAAAGCTTTCTGAAGTTGACAGTCGGCTAGCCCATTTTGCGAAAACAGCCGAAATCTTTCTGACACAAGAAAGTCAAAAATTAAGCGAATAATGAAATCATCCCAACTCTGATAACTATAAACCCAGCTCACTTCGCAGCTTTTTCGTCAGCTTAGCTGCAATAATCTCATGAGCATCACTAATATAGCTTTTGACATCCTCGTCACTGAGTGCACCATCACGCTCCAGCTGCACCCATTTTGCGCGCGCCAAATAAGGCGCGGGAATAACACCGTCTAATTCACACAGAATTTGATAACTTAAGTCACTGCACTTGAAACTTATTTTCTGCTCCATCCCTTCACCCCAGATAGAGCAGATAGCAAATATCTTACCGCCAACTTTCCAAACCGAACTGTTCCCCCACTGGATAACATTGGTTGTTGCCTTCAAACCCCGGCAATAGTCATCAAATTCGTCACGTGTCATTGCCGCTATCTCCCATGTTTCATTTCCTTCTTGTTAATACTTCGACACTAACATGCAACCCTTATCAGCCGGGAAAGGACACACGATGAAACCTCTATTAGTTGCAGTATCCCTATTCGCTTTTTCAGCTACAAGTATTGCACAAGACACGCCACCATCTTACGATCAAATGACCTACGAGCAACTTAAAGCCATTGACAAAAAGGCACTGAAGAAGGGCGAGAAAAAAGCCTATATGAAGGCCCTTAAAAAGGCCCAAAAAGCCCATAAAACAGAACATAACCCTTCGCCCGAAAAAAAGGCGGCTGCGGGAATAAAAAAGCATAAAGGCAAACACAAAGATAAAATGGGCAAAAAAGACAAGAAAAAGAAAGATTATGACGATGAAGATGGCGATGATCCTGATATAAAGTAATCATACCAATTCGGTGCCCTTCATTTTAGGGCACCGTTTCTCTAAAACATCTTTCTATGGCTTTTGGCCTTTTTGGTGCGCGTACCTGGTTTGCCGCCCAGCGAGCGTCCTTTTGGCTTACCGTGTGTGGTGCCAAGGCCCAGTTCACCGGCTTCTAGCTTCCGGATTTCATCGCGCAAACGCGCAGCTTCTTCAAACTCAAGGTTCTCGGCTGCTTCATGCATTTTCTTCGTCAGCGCCGCCATATGGGTTTTAAGATTTGAACCCACTAGGTGCTTGGCGTCACCGCCAATACCCACCGTGACATAATCACCAGACGTTGCATGCTCAATGATATCCCCAACATTCTTCTTAACCGACTGCGGTGTAATGCCGTGTAACTCATTGTAAGCAGTTTGTTTTTCTCGCCTCCGATTGGTTTCCTTGATCGCAGCATCCATCGAGCCCGTGATTTTATCGGCATAGAGAATTACACGCCCATCCACATTCCGCGCGGCACGGCCAATCGTTTGCACGAGCGAACGTTCTGAACGCAAAAAGCCCTCTTTATCTGCATCCAGAATCGCCACCAGACCACACTCAGGGATATCCAACCCCTCGCGCAGCAAGTTGATACCCACAAGCACGTCAAAGGCCCCAAGTCGCAAATCTCGGATAATTTCGATCCGCTCAAGCGTATCAATATCAGAGTGCATATAGCGTACTTTGATACCGTTTTCATGCAGATACTCGGTCAGGTCCTCGGCCATGCGCTTGGTCAGCGTGGTCGCCAGCACCCGCATGCCCTTTTCAGCAATACGCCGCGCCTCATGCATCAGGTCATCAACTTGGCTTTCTACCGGACGCACATCAATTTCAGGGTCGACTAGGCCTGTGGGGCGAATAACCTGCTCTGCAAACACACCGCCGGTACGCTCCATTTCCCAATCACCCGGCGTCGCTGACACATAAACAGACTGCGGACGCATTGCGTCCCACTCTTCAAAACGAAGGGGTCTGTTGTCCTTACAGCTCGGCAACCGGAACCCAAAGTCCGCCAGCGTACCTTTACGCTTCGCGTCGCCCCTGCTCATGCCATTGATTTGCCCAACACCCACATGGCTCTCATCCACAAATAGAAGGGCGTTTTCCGGGATATATTCAAAGAGGGTTGGCGGTGCTTCGCCGGTATTCCGTCCTGACAAATAGCGGCTGTAATTTTCAATACCCGGACAGCTACCTGTCGCCTCCATCATCTCAAGGTCAAACGTCGTACGCTGCTCAATGCGTTGCAGCTCGAGCAATCGGTCAGCCTCCTTATATTCCTTGAGGCGCTGCGCGAGTTCAAGTTTGATGCCCTTGATCGCCTGATCAAGTGTTGGACGCGGTGTTACATAGTGGCTATTAGCGTAAACCTTAATGGTTTCGAGTATCTGTATCTTCTCACCAGTGAGCGGGTCAAACTCGACAATTTCCTCAACCTCGTCGCCAAACATCATCAGACGCCAAGCACGGTCTTCAAGGTGGCTTGGGAAAATATCGATAACATCGCCGCGAACCCGAAAAGTACCACGCTGAAAAGCTGCATCATTCCGGGTATATTGCATCGCAACAAGGCGGCGCAGCAGGTCACGGTTATCTATCTCATCACCCGCTTTTACAGTGAAAGCCATCGCCGTATAGGTTTCCACCGCGCCGATACCATAAATGCAAGACACGGACGCAATAATGATAACATCATCTCGTTCTAAGATCGCACGCGTTGCAGAATGGCGCATACGGTCAATCTGCTCATTGATCGAGGCTTCTTTTTCAACAAAAGTATCAGTACGTGGCACATACGCTTCTGGTTGATAATAGTCATAGTAAGATACAAAATATTCGACCGCATTGTTGGGAAAGAAGTTTTTAAACTCCCCGTAGAGCTGGGCTGCGAGCGTTTTATTGGGCGCAAGGATCAGCGCTGGTCGCTGCGTCTCCTCAATGATTTTGGCCATAGTGAAAGTTTTACCGGAACCAGTCACCCCAAGGAGCACCTGATCTCGTTCACCGCCCTTAATGCCTTCTACCAGCTCAGCAATCGCCGTAGGCTGGTCACCCGCAGGCTCAAAATCCGATACTATCTCGAACCTTTTTCCACCCTCAGATTTCTCAGGGCGGTTGATTATACGAGGCTCAAATTGAACAGGCAGAGTTTCGATAGATGGCATCATTAAAGCTCCAGAACACTTGGCAGCCACACTGCCCCGAGCGCGCATTCTCTTCAAGAAAGAAATCAGGTTATGCGCCTTCCTATCAAGGATGTACTGACATAATTTGTCAGCACATTAACTGTATATATTTTATACATTGTTTATTTATTGATCATTTCGATTAACACTCTTTGTCAATACATGAGAAATAAATATTTATTATCAAATACTTATACAGATACTCGCCTGTGGCACAATCCTTGCTAACCAAGCCAAGTGAACCATAAAAATGAAACTAAAATCCATACTCGGAGGAAAAAGTATGCCCATTCTTACCTCAAAATATTTCCGCGTGGTCCTAGTTATCACCGCCGCCGCCAGTGCAGCAGCAACCGCTTCGCCAGCATTTGCTGAAGATAATACCTTCAACCTCTCAGCCAATGCAGCTCTTGTTTCAGACTATCGCTTCCGCGGCATCTCACTTTCAGACAAAGACCCTGCCCTCCAAGGTGGTTTTGACCTCGAAACTAAAAGCGGCTTCTATGTTGGCACATGGGGTTCTTCAATCGAAAGCTACGAAGGGTCAGAGCTCGAACTGGATGTCTACGGCGGTTATGCGGCAAACTTTGGCGGTCTGGACTTTGATATCGGCATCCTTGCTTACACCTACCCCGGATCAAGTAACACCACATACTGGGAAGCATATTCGTCCGTCGGCGGGTCCGCGGGCATCGTAAACTGGACACTCGGCGCCGCCTACGCCTTCGACCAAAAAAGCATCGGGGATGATGATAATATCTACCTCTATCTGGGCGCAGGTGTACCAATCGCCAACACACCCCTCACTCTATCCAGTCACATAGCCTATGAGGACGGCGCCTTTGGCACTGACAAATGGGATTGGGCACTCGGTATAACTTATAACTTCCAGCAGTTTTCGTTAAGCCTCAGCTATATCGACACCAATGTAAACAGCCGGACAGGAAAAGGTGGTGTAGTTGCCTCCCTATCTACTTCTTTTTAAAACCCGAACAGCATCCTTTGTTTCTATCTTCCCTGATAACCTTACAAAGGACGCTGAATTCGCGCCCACCCAGCTATAGCTGCCTCCCCGCATATAGCTAGTTTGCGCGAACACACTGAAGAGCATAGCGGCCCCATTACCTCCCACTTTGGCCTCTATGCTCTTTTTTTTGCTTCAAGAAAAACACCTAAAACCATCCTGATAAACAGGTAAACTTCCCATTGCCCTATGGGAAAAACAGGCCTATCGTACCTGCATCATTTTCCCCATTTTCAGGACGCTTAAAAATGTCTTTTCTCTCTAAATCACTCGACCGCATTAAACCTTCTCCGACAGTTGCTCTCACAGGCAAGGTTGCAGACCTTAAAGCCGCTGGTAAGGACATCATTGGCCTCGGCGCTGGCGAACCAGACTTTGACACACCCGACCACATCAAGGATGCCGCGATTGAAGCCATCCGTGCAGGCGACACAAAATACACCAAAGTAGATGGCACACCTGCTTGTAAAGCCGCGGTGATTGAGAAGTTTAAGCGCGAAAACGACCTCTCTTTTGACGCAAACCAGATCAGCGTCAACTCAGGTGGCAAACACACCATTTATAATGCCATGATGGCTACGCTGAACCCGGGTGACGAAGTCATCATCCCTACACCTTACTGGGTAAGCTATCCTGATATTGCGCTCCTTGCAGGTGGTACGCCTGTATTTGTGCATGCGACCCTCGCAACGGGCTTCAAAATAACACCCGAGATACTGGAAGCAGCCATCACCCCAAAAACCAAATGGCTGATTTTCAATTCACCCTCCAACCCATCTGGTGCCGCCTACAATGAAGCTGAGATTAAAGCTCTCGGTGAAGTCTTGAAACGTCACGAGCATGTTTGGGTGTTCGCTGATGATATCTATGAGCATATCATTTACGAAGGCTTCAAATTCACCACTATTGCTCAAGCAGTGCCAGAGATAGCACACCGTACCCTAACCATGAACGGTGTTGCCAAAGCATATGCCATGACTGGATGGCGTATTGGCTACGCTGGCGGCGACGCGGCACTTATTAAAGCGATGGCGAAGGTGCAATCCCAGAGCACATCGAACCCATGCTCCATTAGTCAAGCCGCAACTGTTACGGCCCTAACCGGCCCACAAGACTACCTCAAAGAACGCGCCGCAGTATTTCAAGGACGGCGCGACCTGGTTGTAAGCATGCTAACCGAAGCAGAAGGCCTAGAATGCCCAACACCTGAAGGCGCTTTCTATGTTTATCCCTCGATTGCAGGATGCATAGGCAAACAAACACCCAAGGGAACAACAATTAGAACCGACGAAGATTTCGTCACCTATTTACTCGAAGAGTATGGTGTAGCAGCAGTACACGGTGAAGCCTTTGGCTTAAGCCCGCACTTCAGGGTATCTTACGCCACATCAAATGAGGCCTTAATTCAAGCCTGCACTCGCATCCAAGATGCATGTAGTAAATTAAAATAACGAAATGACGACAAGCATCACAACGCTTGCAACTCTCTTAACTTTTTCCTCTGTGTTTTTGCACACTAGCCGAAACGCAGAGGTCAAACACCCCAAAGACCCCCCTTTTCGCCAGCCTATACGACAGGACATAACTTACGCCCTTACTAATACTGCCCCTACTTACCGACTATAAAGTATAAGGTTTATGTTTGGTCGTCGTCATCCAGCTAAAGCACTGCAATGAGTGCGTATTGCCAATATTCAACAAGAGGTTTATATTAACGCATAAGGATAACACCCCCAAAAGAGGGTGGTTTATAATAAATTAAAAAGGATACCCAGATGAGCTTGAGTGAAGGTGCGAAAAAAAGAAAACTAAAAAAAGTGGTTAAGGGCATAAAATCCAAACCTACTGCTGCACAGGCACGCGCCAGAGCCAAAGCTAATAGTGTATCAAAATCCAGACAAAGTGAGCACGGCGGCCGGGCTCATAGAAGGCGCAATGGATAACAAACCGGACTTTTTGACGAAATCTTGGTTAAAATTCTCCAAAGCAATTACATCAGCCCTTTCTCAATCCTTATAATATACGGACATCACGCAATATTTGAACGTGCATTTATTAAATACTTTATAAATCAAAAATACACTGGCCTCATTTCACTAAATCGCCAATTTATAAATGATTTGAAATACCTTATTATCTTTCAGTACTTAATAAAGGCTATGCGCCCTTCTGCGTTGTTAAACCTGCTTTCACCCCCATCTTGACAGAGAGCCCTCTATTCTATAATTTGGTAATTAGCGAAATAACGAAAAATAGCCTATGTCAGACGTATTTATTGCACTTTCATCACCGATAAGACGCCAAATTCTTGGCATGCTTCAGAAGAAAGACATGACGGCCGGGGACATTGCCGACCAGCTAGACGTTGGGAAATCCACCCTGTCCGGACACTTCAACGTCTTGAAGGCAGCAGACCTTGTTTCCACAAGCCGCAAAGGCACAACCATCACCTACACACTAAACGTGAGTGTGGTGGAAGAAATGCTAACCGCTATCGCAAACCTTTTTGGTAAAGAGGATACACAAAGTGAAGAAGATGTTCGCCAAACACCAAATTTCCTGGGGCGTTACCGCCCTGACAATTCTTAGCGGTATCATTGCGCTAACTCTCACAGACGGCGATGTGCGCATTCCAACCCACTGGAATGCAGCAGGTGACGTTGACGGCACCTCATCACCGCTTGTTGGGTTTTTCGTGATGCCTTTGGTACAGCTCTTTACCATTCTCCTGCTGAGCAACTTGCATCTGCTTGAGCCAAGAAAAGAGCATCTGGAAAAATCGCAAGGCCTACTTTTTATCGTCATCCTTGGGTGTAGCGTTTTGTTTGCTGCTATACAGGGCCAAATCATCGCCGTCAGCTTCGGTCATGACGGTAACAGCTCAATCATCTTTGTCGGCGTAGGCATATTGATTGCCCTCATCGGGAACTATATGGGGAAACTGCAATCCACCTTCACGGTCGGTATCCGCACGCCTTGGACACTATCAAGCGAGCACATATGGCGCAAAACACACCGGTTAGGCGGCAAACTATTACTGGCGTCAGGTATCGCCACTACTGCAGGAGCTCTCCTCCTTAGTCCTGAACTTCAAATCCAAATTATGCTCGCCACCATCTTGCCTGCGGCTGTCATTCCTATCATCTACTCGTGGGTATTATGGCGCAAGGAACAAAGTAATTAATCGTTTATATCGATTATAATTATTAATTTAAATTATTGGATCGATTTTAAAATATCCGCCATATAAGGGGCAGCAAACAAAAAGAGGATACCCTAATGGCACATACAATTGACACAGAAACACAGACCAAAATTGCAAACACCTTAAAACCAATTCTGGCTGAAACGTTCCAGCTTTATCTGCTGACGCAGAATGTTCACTGGAATGTGGTCGGCCCCTTGTTTCAAGGTGTACATACGCTCACTGAGGAGCAATATACAGAATTGGCACCTGCTGTGGACGAGATTGCGGAACGTATCCGTGTGCTCGGTGAAAAAGCCCCCGGCAGCATGAAAGCCTATGCGGCACTCGGCTCAATTGAGGACGGCGATGAAAACGCACCAGCAGAGACAATGGTAAAAGCCTTGTCCGCAGCTCACAGTCTACTTGCAAGTCATATTCGCCCTGCGATTACTCTTGCCGCAGAAGCTGGGGATGAAGTAACCGCGGGCCTCTTGACTGACAGGTTAACCACCCATGAAAAAGCCCAGTGGATGCTGAACGCTATTGTTGCATAAAAAAATTTCTTGTGTGGCCAACCTACTCGGTTAGCCACACACCTCCAATGCCCAGATCACATTTCAGTAACCTACTCGACTGCGGCCTTTAGTTCGCTTGCAGCTCCCAATTTTACATGCTAGAAGCCCGTATAGTAAGAATCGCTCGCAAAAACAGGGCAGCAAATGAACGCCATATCAGACACCCTTGTATCCTTGGGCTCTTTAGCACCCGGATCATCCGGCAAAGTTTCTATGTTTGACGAAACGGATCCCGAAATGGTGGACCGCCTTCGCGAAATAGGATTCGCGGAAGGTCTTGATATTGAGCTTCTGCATCAAAGCCCTTTTGGTGGTGACCCAATCGCTGTGCGTATTGATGTCATGACCGTTGCACTCCGCCGCGAACAAGCAAATTTGATTAAGGTACAGATTGTATGACTGCTGTGTCTTTAGTTGCGGTTGTTGGAAATCCCAACTGCGGAAAGTCCGCGTTATTTAATGCCCTAACAGGCCTCCGCCAAAAAGTAGCTAACTATCCCGGCGCAACTGTTGAGCGGCGCTCTGGCCCTCTGCTTGGGAATACCGATGTTGAGTTAATTGACTTACCGGGCTCTTACAGCCTTACACCACGTAGCCCTGATGAAGAAGTAACATACCAAGTGTTATCAGGCACTCATGATATCGAGCAAAAGCCGCACGCGATACTTTGCGTTATAGATGCCACCAAACTACCACAACACCTTCGCTTTGTTATTGAGCTTAAAAACCTCGGCCTACCGATGGTTATTGCCCTCAACATGGTTGATTTAGCTGCGCGTGAACGCATCGCAATCGATGTAAAAGCGTTATCAGACAAACTAGGCGTACCAGTCATTGAAACCGTAGCAGTTCGCAAAAAAGGCCTTGTTGAATTAACCAAAGAAGTACTGGCATCTTTTGACCGGACACCAACTCGGGCCGTTGATTTTGGTGACACCGTAAAACAGCGCCAAAAATCAGCACGTAAAATTGCCTCCGACGTAATGATGTCTGAAGGAATTGGCCACAAAACCACACGGGTTTTAGATCAATTTTTGCTCAACCCTATTATCGGCCCAGTCATACTATTTTCTCTGCTCTTCACCATTTTTCAGGCTGTCTTTGCATGGGCAGAAGCTCCGATGGAAGCTATTGATAGCGGCGTCGGGGCCTTACAGGGATATTTTTCAAGCATCTTAAATGAAGGCCTGCTGCTGAGTTTCTTGAACGACGGCATCCTCGCAGGTGTAGGTGCCGTCATTGTATTCCTACCTCAGATTCTAATTCTATTTCTCTGTATACTTATATTAGAATCAACAGGCTACATGGCACGAGCCGCCTTCTTAATGGATAAATTAATGGCCTCTGTAGGCCTAAATGGCCGTGCCTTTATCCCGCTATTGTCCAGCTTCGCCTGCGCAATCCCCGGCATCATGGCCGCGCGCTCCATTGCGAATGAAAAAGATCGCCTAACAACCATTCTCATTGCCCCTTTGATGACATGCTCTGCACGTCTGCCAGTATATACTGTGATCATTGCAGCCTTTATTCCAAACACGACGATTGGAGGTTTCGGGCTACAAGGCTTAGTTATGTTTGGCCTTTATATCTCAGGCATTCTTGCAGCGCTGATCGCTGCAGCCATTCTAAAAAGAACACTCACCCAAGGCCCTTCAGATACATTTATGCTTGAACTACCCAAGTACCAAGCCCCTAACCTGCAGTATTTGGTATCCGGTCTTTATGAACGCGCAAGTGTCTTCCTCCGCCGTGCTGGTACTATCATTCTTGTTTCAACTGTAATTTTGTGGGTATTAGCACAGTACCCCATTGCACCGGTGGGTGCAGATAAACCAGCTGTCGCTTATAGTTTCGTGGGCATTATTGGAGGCTGGCTTGAAGTTATCTTTGCACCAATTGGCTTTAACTGGGAAATATCCGCCGCACTCGTGCCCGGCATGGCTGCCCGCGAAATTGCCATTGCGGCCCTAGGAACAGTTTACTCGCTGTCAGGTAGTGAGGAAATGATTGAAGCAGGTCTTGTTGGCATGTTAAATTCAGCGTGGTCACTACCCACCGCTCTCTCGTTTCTAACCTGGTTTATTTTCGCCCCTCAGTGCTTATCCACAATCGCTGTCACACGCCGTGAAACTGGTGGATGGAAATGGCCAATGATCATGGTCGGCTATTTGTTTGCCCTTGCCTATATTGCGTCGTTTATCGTCTACCAGACCGCGAGTGCGCTTTTATAGAAGACAAAACTTTAAGCTGGTTCGATAACCTTGCCGAGCCCCTTTATATTCGCTACAACCCTAGTAATTCATAATTTGATCATAGGGGGATTTATCCGTGAAACATTTCATCACTGGGGTATCACTATTCGCACTTGCGGCCTGCGGAGAGCAAGCAACTCAACAAACAGATACAGCTGTTGACTATGCGGCTGATGCAAAGCGTATAGCTACCGAAACAATCGTAGTAGATACGCATATTGATGTACCATACCGCCTTGGTATGGGTTGGGAAGACGTATCACAAGCAACTGAAACTGGGGATTTTGATTACCCTCGTGCCGTTGCAGGTGGCCTTAACGCGCCTTTCATGTCTATTTACACACCAGCGGAATTTGATGGTACTCCCAAAGCCAAAGAACATGCTGAAGAAATGATCGCTATCGTCGAGCGTATGGTATCCACAGCACCTGAAAAATTTGTTATCGCAAAATCAACTGCAGACGTGGAAGCCGCTTATGCAGCAGGCAAGATTGCTCTACCGCTAGGCATGGAAAATGGCTCGCCAATCCTTGATGACCTTGCGAACCTCGATTATTTCTATGAGCGCGGCATTCGCTACATCACACTTGCCCATTCAAAAGCCAATGGCATTTCCGACAGCTCTTATGACCCTGAGCGCAAATGGAGTGGCCTTTCTGAATTCGGGAAAACTGTAGTAACGCGCATGAACGAACTCGGCATCATGGTTGATATCAGCCATGTATCGGATGAAGCATTCTGGCAAGCACTTGAACTAAGTGCTGTACCGCCCATAGCTTCACATTCATCAGCTCGTCATTTCACACCCGGCTTTGAACGCAACATGGCAGACGATATGATCAAAGCGCTTGGTGAAAAGGGCGGTGTGATCATGATCAACTACGGCTCATCTTTCTTAACTGCTGAAGCAAACGGCTGGCGTGGAAACCGCGCAGCGGCATATGAAAAGCATCTCGCTGATAACAGCCTCGAAGCATCAGATGAAGTAGAAGGCGCTTTCAACACAGCCTATGCTGTAACAAATCCTTACCCATATGCAGATATTAGTGATGTTCTTGATCATATTGACCATTCTGTGAAGCTAGCTGGTATCGACGGTGTTGGTATTGGTTCAGACTATGACGGTGTTGGTGATACCCTTCCTACTGGCCTTAAGGATGTTTCTTCCTATGCCCCTCTTGTAGAAGGCCTTCTCAAGCGCGGATACAGCGAAGCTGACATCAAAAAAATACTATCCGAAAACCTTATGCGTGTATGGCGTGCTGTTGAAGTTTACGCCGAAAACAACTAATATTTGACTATTACTTACTAGGCTCCACCTCAAACGGGGCCTAGTAAGCTTCACTTGAGATAGACATTCTGTTGCACACTGTGCACAGTGCAGGTTCATGGCTGATCGGGGACAGTATATGACCAATGCAAACTTCAAACGCTTTTTTGACGAAGTAATCGTACCTGCACAAACTTCAACTAAGGAATCTTTCAAAAAAGTACCAGTACCAGACGGCGTCAGCGACGAGGCCAAACTCTTTATCATGGGCGACAAAGGCCCTACCCCACCAGTTGATGTATTTGATAAGGCACAGCGTACAGTGGTGCGCACTTTTATAAATTCTATGTGGCATTCGGCAGAACAGCATTTAGATATTGAACACACTGCCCGCCATGAACCAATTGCAGGTGTTTCTTGCAAAGTTTTCACCCCCAAACAGCTTGAAAATAAAAAGCAGAAACTTCTTTACCTACACGGCGGTGCATACTGGCTTGGCTCAGCCGAAGCAAATTCGAGTATTGCCATCAGCATGGCCGATAAAAGCGGTCTGGAAGTTATCTCCGTCGATTACCGCTTAGCACCCGAACACCCCTACCCTGCAGCACTAGAGGATACAATCGCTGTCTATAAAGCTATACTCGCTAGCGGTACTGCACCCCGAAACATTGCAATAATTGGCGATTCTGCAGGAGGCGGCCTTGCCCTTGCCTCTGTTATCAACATCATCAGCCAAGGCCTACCAAAGCCCGCTGCTACAGGCCTAATCGCGCCTTGGGCTGACCTCACGTTCAGCGGAGATAGCCATAAAATAAACAATATGTATGCAGATAGCCGACTGAGCGTTGAAGGCCTCCAAGGGCCTGCAAAGGCCTATGCAGGGAACCTCGCCCTTTCAGATCCTAATGTCAGCCCTTTATTCGCTGACCTGAGAGGCTTACCACCTACTCTCATTCAAGTTGGCAGCCGCGAAATCCTGCTTTCTGACGCCACAAGACTAACCAAACGGGCGCAGGAAGCAGGCGTTGAAGTTACCCTTAATGTTTTTGAGGCTATGTGGCACGTTTGGCAATTCTACCCACATTTACCGGAAGGTACTCAAGCCCTTCAAGAAATGACAACTTTTCTAAAAAACCACATGGCTTAGACTGACATCCCATTATCACAGGCAAAAAAGAAGCTGACCGTTTGCAATGGCCAGCTTCTTTTTGTTCATAATACCAAAACCTACTCGGCAGCGTTGTAACCCAAAACTGACTTTGTTTCGAGGAAGTCAGCAAATGCATGATCCCCCCACTCGCGGCCATTTCCAGACTGCTTGTAGCCGCCAAAAGGTGCAGAAAGGTCGCCAGCAGCACCATTAATATAAACCATACCAGTGCGCATTTTAGCAGCTACCTTACGTGCGCGTTCAGGGTCTGAAGAATAAACGGCACCTGATAAGCCATAAGGACTATCATTTGCAATACGAATAGCTTCATCCTCGTCTTTGTACCCAATGATAGAAAGTACTGGTCCAAAAATTTCCTCTCGCGCAATAGTCATTTCGTGAGTTACATCCGCGAATACAGTCGGCTTCACAAAATATCCGTCGCCAACACCTTCAGGTTTACCTGGGCCACCAGCAACAAGACGAGCACCTTCATCAACACCAACCTGAATAAGGCTTGATACCTTTTCATACTGTGTACTGTTCGATAGGGGCCCCATCGTCGTAGCCTCCTTAATCGGATCACCTGTTACAACTTTCGCTGCTGCAGTAGCTGCAATTTCTGCAGCTTCATCCATCCGGCTTACAGGGACTAACATACGGCTTAACAGCGTGCAGGTCTGCCCTGTGTTCCGCATCGCAGAAAGAGTTTCACGTTTCACAACAGATGCAAAATCAGCATCATCCAAGATAATATTTGCTGATTTTCCACCAAGTTCCTGTACTACCCGTTTAATTGTTGGAGCAGATGCTTCTTGCACCGCGGCACCCATCCGGGTCGAGCCTGTCACTGACATCATATCCACATCTGGGTGGCGTGATATCGCTTCCCCCACGGGCACACCTTCGCCGTAAACGACATTGTAAACACCCGCGGGCACACCTGCGGCATGCATAATTTCGGTAAAAAGCTGACAACTGTAGGGCGCGACTTCACTTGGCTTTAATACCATAGTGCAACCCGTTGCAATCGCAGGCCCAACCTTACAAGCGATTTGATTAATCGGCCAATTCCACGGCGTAATCATACCAACTACACCGATAGGCTCTTTCACAATCCGCGTTGTGCCTCGATCTTCATAAAATGCGTAATTTTTTAGAACTTTGGAGGCTGTAATAAGATGCCCGAGCCCAGACGGTGCATGCGCGCTCGCAGCCAGCCCTACTGGTGCGCCCATTTCCTCTGTGATCACGGCGGCCATTTCTGGCATGCGTTTCTTATATTCTTCAATGATGGCACTCAGAAGTTCAAGGCGCTCTTCAACACTCGAGAAACCGAAAGTTTCAAATGCCTTTTTTGCGGCAGCCACTGCCAAATCAACCTCAGCGCCTGTACCAAGTATCATTTCACCAGATTTTTTCTCTGTGGCCGGATTAATGATATCACGCAGTGTTGCGCCAGGCACTTCAACCCAACTACCGTCAATATAATGTCTATGAAGTTCGCGCATTCTGGTCTCCTGATACAAACACTAAGTTATTTCCAATTAAGCTTCTTTACATGATAGTTAACCACCCATCATACAAGGCACTTTTTCTTGATCATGCAGCATGTAAATCTATAGAAAAGTGTCATAAAATGGCATGTTTATCTTTTGTCCGCTTTGCCATGGTGGCACGCCAGTAATTTGGCACCCAACGACTTAATTTGTCGATCAGCCGGGCATCCTTACCCACCAAAATTTTGAACTTGCCCTTGTCGACACCATGTAGAATAATTTCGGCAGCCTCTTTAGCGCTGGTCACTGCCATTCCCTTAAAACGCTGCTGCATTTTCTCAACGTCAATTGCTCCTGCAGTGTTGTTTTTCTGAAGTCCGTTCAAAACAATCCCTGTATCTACACCTCCCGGATGCACGCTATGTATCTGCACACCTGTTCCTTGAAGCTCATAGTAAAGAGATTCATTAAACCCTTTCACTGCATGTTTTGCTGCACAATAAGCAGCTTGAGCAGGTATCCCAACAAGCCCAAACAAGCTTGAAATATTCACAATATGGCCCGACTGACGTTCCAACATATACGGCAGAAAAGCCTTGGTGCCATGTACCACACCCCAAAAATTAATATTCATTAGCCACTCAAAGTCCTGATAATTCATTTTTAAAATGGTGTCGGATAACGAGACTCCAGCATTATTAAAAATAATATCAACCGTTCCCATCAGGTCATTGGCTTTTGCGGCCATATCAAACACAGCCTGCTTATCGGACACATCAAGCAAAAACGAATACACCTGCCCACCACTCGCCTTCAATTCCTCCTCAACAACATCAAGGCGCCCTTGATTATTATCCGTTATGTAAACCGCAACGCCTTTGTCCACGAGCGCATGTGCAAGAGCACAACCAATCCCTGACCCCGCGCCCGTTATAAATGCCGTCTTAATTGGCTCTTGCATTCCATCCCCCTTAATCTATTTATCAATCACAAACCTAGTTCTTGAGCACTATTTAGATAATGTGTTTGATGTAGTGCCTACAATGGGATAAGCAACTGTATACACTCCCTACTTCTCATTGCTTCAATTGTACTCTGCTATTGATTATTTTAATGTGTCCCATTAAAGGTTAGTTTCGGCCACACGTTCAATAGGGGCAAAATATAATGAGCACTGTTACCGACAGTAAAACCAAAAAGGCTGAATCTACCCGCATGCTGCTTATTGAGGCCGCTGAGCGCCTTATTGCGGAAAAAGGACTTGCTGACGTTTCGACACGTGAAATTTTGCAGGAAGCTGGGCAAAGAAATCAATCCGCACTTCAGTATCATTTTGGCTCTAAAAACGGCCTAATTGGCGCAACCATTAACGAACGCACTAGTCAAATTGATGTACACCGCCAAGAGCTCATAGCTACAATAACTGGAAAACCCACCCTCAGACAAATTATTGAGGTTATGGTTATACCGCTTATTGAGCTTATTCGCATTGATGCTGCGGGGAAAAACTATCTTATATTTCTTAGCCAAGCGATCACAAGGCCTGATTGGGATCTTAGAAAAGTTATTAAAGACTTCGAGATTACCGGCCTAGGTAAAGCCTATGAATTTTATGATGCAGAATTGTCCCATTTAGACCCCGAGGAACGGCGGTTGCGTCAAAATATCGGTTTTGATCTCACGATTTTAACCCTCAAGCGTTGGTGCATGGCAGATCAAACACCCAAACACTCGCTTGAGGAAATTACTGAATTCATAATTAAATCCACGATTGCAGTTGTTTCAGCCTAGCCCGTTTTCACACAATATTGTGATACGTATTGGTTTTTCTTCCTAAGCGCCCCACTTCATTTGGCAAATGCTGTATGATCCTAGGGTAGCCTGTTTGCCTACCCTACATAATGTGCCAACAGGAGATAGAAACAATGACCCTTACCGTGTGCGGTTTAATTGGCTCCCCCTTCTACAGGAAGGTCTGTACCATCCTAAATGAAAAGGGTGTTGAGTATGAAACTGAGGTGCTTAACCCTTTTCAAGCTGATGAAACATTCACTGAAATCAGTCCAATGCGCCGGGTACCACTTCTAAAAGATAGCGATGCTGGAGAGGATTTCATTTTACCTGATTCCAGTGCGATTGCTCAATATATTGAACGCAAACACCCTACACCCTCATTGTTACCTGAGAATTTGGCTGACTATGGTAAAGCACTATGGATAGAGGAATATGCTGATACCGAACTGGCAGGAACGATCGGCCTGAAAGTTTTTCGTTCTGTTGTTTTCCCCCAGCTAGCTGGGCAAGAACCAGACTTGGATACGGCCCTAAGCGCAATTCATAACAAACTCCCCCCAATTCATGACTATTTAGAAAAGCAACTCGAAGGCCGAGACTGGTTTGCGGGAGATAGCTTCAGCATCGCTGATATTGCCATCGCAGTACATTATGGAAACCTAGCCTTTACTGGCTATATTCCATCACCTACACGCTGGCCAAACTTGGCAGCCTTTATGAGACGTGTCGGAAGTAGAGAAAGCTTTTCTGGGCTCCATATCAAGGCTGCGACGTTGTTCGCCACCATGAAGAAAATAGAAATCGACCCGTCGGAGGGAATATAATGATTGATCTATATACAGCAGCCACCCCAAATGGCTGGAAGGTTTCAGTAACACTTGAAGAATTAGGGTTACCCTACACAGCGCATACCATCAAGTTGATGGACGGAGAGCAAAAGAAACCTGAGTTTCTAAAGTTGAACCCAAATGGCCGCATACCTGCAATTATAGACCGCGATGCCGATGATCTCACCATTTTTGAATCTGGCGCGATCATGATCTATTTAGCTGAAAAAACAGGAAAACTACTACCGACCAACACCAAAGACCGCATGAATGTCCTGCAATGGCTGATGTTTCAAATGGGCGGCGTTGGCCCCATGATGGGACAAGCCAACGTCTTCTACCGTTATATGGAAGAGAAAATCTCAACAGCCATCGCTCGATACCAAAACGAAGGCCGCCGCCTCTTTGAGGTAATGGACGGGCATTTGGCGCATCAGGAATATTTGGCAGGTGACTATTCCATTGCCGACATCGCTAACTGGTGCTGGGTACGAACACACAATTGGTCAGGCATTGATACAGATGGCTTAGAAAATTTGCAGCGCTGGATAAATGCCATTTATGAACGCCCTGCTGCTCTCAAAGGCATCAAAGTACCTGAAGATTTTTCTGATATTTTAAAGCGCGAAGAAAACGCCGAAGAATTTGCCAAAAGCGCTAGAAAAATGGTGACCAAATAGCGGAAAGAATGACGGCTGACTATAAAACTTCCGCCTTCGCACTAACAAGACCAACATTTGGTTTACCAAAGTAATAGCCTTGGCCGTAGTCAACTCCGATTGCGGTCAAGAGCTCCGCGTGTTCCTTAGTTTCCACCCATTCCCCAACGGTGACGATACCTAGATCCTTACACAAGGTAACCATTGAGCGCAAAAACGCCCGATCTTCACGACTTTTAGTCGCATTGCGCACATAATCGCCATCGATTTTAAGTGCATCAACTTTCAATTTTTTCAGATACTGAAATCCAGCTGCACCGGCACCAAAATCATCTAAATATACCCTGAAGCCTTCAGCTCGAATTTCCTCAAGCGCCTCGCCAAGCATATCAAGGTCGTGGATCTTTGCAGATTCAGTTATCTCGATAGAGAGGTATTTTTTTAAGTCCTTATTACCCTTCAATATTGAAATTAGGTCGAAAATGAATTCCGGGTCCGAGAGAGAGCGCCCAGAAACATTAACCGCAATACCCGGTGCACTCCCTTTACGTAATAATTCCCGTAGTTTTTGAATAGTACGATTAAGTACAGCAGTATCAAAATCACTGATCAACCCGACATCTTCTGCAAACCGGATCATTTCCCACTGACTGTTAATCATCGCAGGCAAGTCAAAACGTGTTAAAGCTTCAAAATGATGCGTTGTTCCTTTTTTTAGGTCGACGATCGGCTGATAAACAAGAGAGAAAGACCCTTCTGCCAACACATTCCGGAACGCTGCTACTCGCTCGGTTGTTTCACCAATCAAAGTACTGCAATTTTCCTCAATCTGTTTAACATCGAAACCTTGGCTATCTTCTGCAAAGTGCTGAAGACTAAAAATCATGGCGCGCATACTGTCTTTTTGACTAAGCTTTGCCTCAGATGCATCGATAGTTGCCGCCTCAATCGCAACACCTGTCGCGTTCTTGATTTCTTCAGCGTAGTTAATTTTAGGACCATCTTCTTTACTTTTTTCATGCACAAAAGCAAATTTATCATCACCTAGCATCGCAGCATGATTACCACCTACAGAGTAGGATTTCAGGTATTGCTCAAGATCCCGTTGCTTTTCAGCGTCCAGTTCCTGATTGGCACCCGCCTCAACAACTGTGACCTGCATATTCTGCTCAGCATCGCTATTACCTTCAAAAAGCCCTTCCAAGCGGGAAAAGAATTCTTTTTTATTCTCTTACTCGGCCCCTTCATCCCAACTCGGTAAGGTTTCGAAAGTACGAAATAAAAGCGGTCCTGAGCTGTTGGGAGCTTAGCCATGAAAACAGCAAAGGGCTCTTTTGCGCCGCCCTTTGGGCCCACTGACACAGTGAAAGGGCCAAGGCGGTTCGAGCCATTAAGCATTCCAGTAGAACTTTTGATTAAGCCTTGACCTTTTTCAGTCAATAAATCGAGAAAATTAGTACCAGCCTCAGTCTTTAGACTTGAGCCAAAGGTTTGATTAACAGCCCCATCCGCATTTTGGACATTAAAATCTTGGTCAAGCTCAAGAAGCACATCCCCTACGCAGAAGGCATACCCTAAGAATCTATCTGGTACTTTACTCATTTAAGTAACAATCATTTGGCAAATAGCAATCATTTGGTAAAAAATATTTATTTTTAAGTAGAGTATCCGGCGCCAGAGTATCAGTGCCAAATCACAAACGTATCAAATAAATCCATCCTTTGTTTTCGCATAAGCATAGTTATCAAAAGGTAAAAAAGGCGTAACTGCAAGCAAAAGAATTTCTCAAACACATGATAATGGAGAAGGAATTTGCCGAACATATTAAATGCGCCATATTTACAACGTAAGCGCAAAAGCATCTAACGGGAACAAGTACATCTATAGGTACTCCCGCAGTCGACAGGGAAAGTAAGAATGTTCTGGAACGCACTAGAAAAACCCAACCGCCGTGAACTTATCCGTTCTGCAACAGCAGCCGCCGGCATTACGGCAATATCTGGTACGTCTATAGCTTCGAGGAGATCTATCGGGCCTTCGTTCACACATGGCGTTGCAAGTGGCGACCCCCTTCAAGACAGCGTCATCCTCTGGACACGCGTGCTTGACCAAACTGATCTTACCAGAACTATTAAAGGTGAATGGCAAATATCCAGCGACAATTTATTTACTGTAGTGTTGAAAAGCGGCACCTTCACAGCAGGTCCAGTTCGTGACTACACCGTTAAGGTCGATGCCTCTGGCCTAGAATTTGGCCAAACTTACTATTATCGCTTCATAGCTGAAGGGGCAATAAGCTCCGTTGGCAGAACAAAAACACTCCCTAAACAAACAGACCGCATCAATCTTGCTGTTGTTTCATGTGCCAACTATTCCCACGGATACTTCAGTGTTTACAAAGAGATAGCAGATCGTTCCTTTCAAGCAGTTTTACACCTCGGTGACTATATCTATGAATATGCTGTTGGCAAATACGAGAACCCCGAAGCAATCAAACAAGGTCGTATTGCAAAACCAAAAACAGAGGTAATCTCTCTGGAAGATTATCGCACCCGTTACGCACTGTACCGGAGTGACCCGGACTTACTCGCCGCACATGCTGCCCATCCGTTTATTTGCGTATGGGATGACCATGAAGTCGCTAACGATTCATGGAAAAACGGTGCTGAAAACCATAATGAGGGTGAAGGTGACTATAAGGAAAGGCAGAAAGTCGCCATGCAAGCCTACCGTGAGTGGCTACCTATCCGAGAGACAAATGACGTTATCCAAGGAAAAATATATCGCAGCTTTGAACTTGGTCAGCTAGGTACTTTAATCATGATGGATACACGCCATATTGGTCGGGATCGTGTACTCGACTACACTCAAGACCTACCTATGCGTACAATTCCATTTAACATGTGTAATCCTGATAAGCCTATTGCCATCCTTGATGAAAAATCCGCAGAAGGTGTCCTTGAAGACAACATCAAACAAATAGCCGTACCTTTCAAACTGGAAAACGGCACGGCAACCCCTATGACTGACTGGGCAAGCATTAAAACACTTGACCCTAAAAGTCTTCCCGCGGGTTATACTTATCTTCCAGACACCGATAAGTTTCAATCCAGTATACTCGGTGACGAAGCGCGAAGTATCATGGGTGAAGCGCAGGAAAAGTGGTTAACCACAGAATTAAGACGCTCGGCTGAAGTAGGAAAACCCTGGCAAATCTTAGGCCAGCAATTACTTGCCGGCAAATTGGGCATCCCCCAGCTGTCAGATGATGAACTGGATTACGAAAACTCCCAATACATCACACCAGAAGTTATGTCTTTTTTCCGCATGCTAGGGAAAATGGGCCTCCCCCTTAACCTTGATGCATGGGATGGCTACCCAACCTGTAGAGACCGCACCTACGCCGCCATTGCCGAGAATGCTAACAATGCTATTTTTCTGGCGGGCGACACCCATAATGCTTGGGCCTTTAATCTCAAAGACAAAGACAAAAATGCTATTGCTGTTGAACTCGGTACACCATCAGTTAGTTCTCCCGGGTTAGAATCCTATATTCCAGCAAACCCTGCCCGAGTAGCTGAGGAGCTTATGCGGGCTAGTAGTGAGCTTCACTACGTCAACAGTAAAAACCGGGGCTGGCTTGAGCTCACAGTTACAGAATCCGTGCTAAAAGCTGATTGGCGCTTTGTCACTACAGTTCTCAGCAAGTCATATGAAGTCATTGAAGGGCCAACTTATACAGTTAAGGCGGGTCACCCAGCCCTAACCTAAGCAACAGTAAAAAACACTTGAAAGTGGGCATTGTATGACGCTGGCCACTTTCAAACAGGTACAAAAATATTGTTAATCACATAAGCTATTGATTTTATTATTAATTATTAACTTTGTTTTTCAAAGTTCTTTGTGTATAAAAATAAACGCGAACCAAAGCGTTGTAACTTTCGTATTGATAGCTATCTAGAAAATACAATCGTTCGTGTCTTTTGCTTGAAGGCTCAAAGCCTTGCGTTAGACTGCTTGTGTAAATTGTGAAGGGGGACCCTACCATGGATGACAAGAGCGAGCTGCTAAGCCAACTAAAGATAGACCGCACAGAAGAACCTTCTTCAAGTGGCGTCTCAGTAGTTGCTGTTGTTGTCTTGATGCTTACAGCTGCTGCCGCTGGCGGCGTTGGCGCATGGACTTTGTTAGATAAAAACCCTAACCCCAACCAAACGGCAATAACACCTCAAAGCATTCCTCCGTCCAAAGCTGTTTCAACAACAGAGGCATCTCCAGAAGCAGCTACTACGCCTGCGGTCGAACGCCCCGTTGATGTATCTGAGAAAATACTAAACGCTTCTGGTTATATAACCGCGCGCCGTATGGCCACTGTATCTGCAGAGATTATGGGCCTCATTACCGAAGTGAATGTAGAAGAAGGCATGTCAGTAGAAACCGGGCATGTACTCGCAAAACTTGATAGCGCGGTCGCGACCGTAAACCTGAATTTTGCAAAAGCACAAGTCACTGTCGCAAAAGCCCGCCTTGGCCGTATCAACGCTATCCTCTCAGAAGCAAGGCGTGTATTTGAGCGCACCAAAGAGCTTAACAAATCAGACTTTTCCACAGTCGCAAACCTTACACGCGCTCAAGCCGACGTAGAAAGCTTCGAAGCGGACCTCATGAGCGCTCAGGCTGACATCACCGTCAGCGAACTTGAGGCAGAGCGCCAACAAGAACGGCTCGACGACCATACTATTAAGGCCCCCTTTGGCGGCGTGGTAACAGTCAAGAATGCACAGCCAGGTGAGATTGTTGCCCCTTCTTCAGCAGGAGGTGGTTTCACACGAACTGGGATTTGCACCATCGTTGACATGGACTCGCTTGAAATTGAAGTTGATGTAAACGAGGCCTTCATTGGCCGAGTATTTGAGGGTCAGAAGGTTGAGGCTAATCTGGACGCCTATCCAAATTGGACAATCCCAGCCTCAGTGATTGCGGTTATCCCAACGGCAGACCGCGCAAAAGCAACCGTGCGTGTGCGCATAAGAATTGATGAAAAAGATGCCCGCATCCTACCGGACATGGGCGTAAAAGTGGCTTTTTTAAAGGCCTGAGTTACGACAAAACATACCAGTGAGAGATAATTTAAGGGGACTATAAAATGGCAAGTGATATCCTTTACGACCTACGCAAAGTTTCAAAAAGCTTCGTTAAAGGTAAAGAAAAAATCACAATTTTTGACGGGCTAGACATGTCCATCAAACAAGGTGATTTTTTGGCAATCATGGGGCCATCAGGGTCCGGTAAAACCACCCTCCTCAATATGCTTGGCGGTGTAGACCAGCCAACTGGGGGGGAAGTGTGGTTTGATGGTAATCGTGTCGATAATCTTTCTGAGGGCCAACTTGCAAAATGGCGTGCAAACAACATTGGCTTCATTTTCCAGTTTTATAACCTGATGCCGATGCTAAACGCAGAGCGCAACGTCGAATTACCTCTGCTTCTTACAAACCTCAGTGCAAAGCAGCGCAAACAGAGTGTTGCAACCGCCCTTGAGCTTGTCGGCCTTGCAGACCGTGCCAAGCATATGACAAGTGAAATGTCAGGCGGCCAACAACAGCGTGTCGCCATTGCAAGAGCAATCGTTTCTGATCCGAAACTGATGCTGTGCGATGAGCCAACAGGTGACCTTGACCGTAAAACAGCCGACGAAATTCTTGAGATGCTTCAGCTACTGAACGAGAAATTTGGGAAAACTATCGTGATGGTAACACACGATCCTTCTGCTGCCACTTACGCCAAGCGCACACTTCATTTAGATAAAGGTGAGTTTGTTGCCAAGGAACTCGCAGCATGAAAGCCCTGAACAACATAGTTGGCAAAATATTTGGTGCCATAGGCTGGCTTATCAAAATGATACTGCTAGCCATAACCAGCCCAGTTTGGGTTCCCTTTTGGCTATTAGCTTGGTCGGTAGAAAACGTCCCTATTATCAGAAATTTTTTCATTACAATCGATCTATATTTACCACTAAAAAATCTATCCCGAAAACCACTTCGTTTTGCTCTAACAAGCGTTGCAATTTTTGTGGCTTTCCTAATATATGTCGCGCTCACATCGTTTGATGATGCCATGAATGCTGGGGTGGAACTTTCCGCCGACGACCGTCTGATCTCGGTCAATAAAATTAACTTCACACAACCACTTCCTATTTCGTACGTTCGAAAAGTAGAAACTGTGGAAGGCATTGACAGTGTAGTGCACATGAACTGGTTTGGTGGTTATTACCAAGACCCTCGGCAACAAGTTTTAACCTTTGCTGTTGATGAGACAAAATTACTTGATGTTTACAAAAGTTCAATTGACGTAGCTGATGACCAGCTCAAGAAGTGGCAACAGAACCGTCAAGGAATTCTTGTTGGGGAAGCCATCGCCAAAACACATGGCTGGAAACTTGGGGATCGCATACCGCTAAGTTCTAACATCTTCTCACAGCAAGATGGTAATTCTACTTGGGAGTTTGTAGTTGAAGGCATCTACAAGGGCGTTAACGTTCAGGACGACACCAACGGCGTTTATATCCATTATAAATATTTCAATGAAACACAGTCATTTGGTGGTGATTACATTGGATGGATGGGCATCAAAACAGTCGATCCAAGTGTAAACGAACAAGTTATCAAAAAAATTGACGAAATGTTTGTGAACACACCTTTTGAAACCGAAACAGTTCCGGAAAAAGCTTTTAATAAAAGCTTCTTGGCACAACTTGGTAACATTGGACTGATTGTGACATCCGTTGTGTTTGCAGCCTTCTTCATTATCCTTGTCATTGTTGGCTTCTCAATGGTTCTCGCGATCAGAGAGCGCACTAACGAAATTGGTGTAATGAAAACACTTGGCTTCACTTCCGGACGTATCTTCAAGATGGTACTTGTGGAATCCACCCTTCTGACCCTTATAGGTGGAACGGCAGGATTGGCTGCGGGAACGTTTGTACTAGACATGCTAAACAACGCACCACAGTTTCCTGTTACCGTCATTCTGAAAGACTACATCGTATGGCAAACAATTGGCCTTATGTTGTTCTTCGGCTTGATAACAGGCGTTATTCCTGCACGAAGCGCTCTCAGACTTAACATCATCACTGCGCTTAGTCGCCGATAGGAAAGGACTAGCTAATGTTTAATATCTTTTCCCAAATTGGGACTGTTATAGCCATGAATATCAGAAGCCTACCTCAGCGTTTCTGGATGGCCTTTGCTGCAACACTTGCCATCTCTGTTGTCGTTGCGGTGCTCCTTTCGTTTTTATCCATGTCCAATGGCTTCAAGAAAACACTTGAAGGTGCTGGTTCAACCGAAACCGCCATTATCACGCGCAGTGGTTCAAGGTCTGAACTGAACAGTGTTTTGTCAAACGACGTAGTGAAAATCGTCACGTCCTCACCTGGCATTGCCAAAAATGAAAACGGCCAACCCATCTACTCCGCCGAGCTTTATGTTGTTGTTGACGGCATCAAACGGACAACACTCACTGAAGCTAATCTGCCTATGCGAGGTGTTTCACAGGCTGGTATTGATCTACGCGGAAACGTCGAAATTATTGACGGGCGTATGTTTGAGGCCGGACGAAATGAAATCATCGTCGGAGAAGCGGTCTTAAGAGAGTTTTCTGGCTTTGAACTTGGCCAATCTGTTCGCTTCGGCAAAACAGAATGGACCGTTGTTGGTGTATTCAGCACCGGAGGGTCAGCTTTTGAAAGCGAACTATGGGCCGAGGCAAGAACTGTCCAGACACAGTTTCGCCGTGGCAGTAGCTATCAAACAGTCCGCATTCTATTAGAAGAACCGGGTGATGTTTCTGGAATCCTAAAAACCATCGAGGATGACCCACGTCTTATTCTTGATGCAGAAACCGAAGCAGATTATTTCAAGGAACAAGGCGAAGCGCTTAACGGCATGGTCTATCTGGGCTGGATTCTTAGTATTCTAATGAGTGTTGGTGCCCTCGCTGGCGCTCTCAACACAATGTACACATCTGTATCTGAACGCGAACAAGAAATCGCTACTCTGCGGGCTATTGGTTTTAGTAACGTCTCTGCTTTCTTTGGCACACTAACTGAGTCACTTTTGCTTTCCATCATTGGCGGTGTGATCGGCGCAATTGCTTCATACATGTTCATGGACGGCCTAACGACCTCAACAATAGGCGGTAACTTTACGCAGGTTGCTTTCACATTTTCCATGAGCCCTGAGCTGTTCACAAACGGCATTATCCTAGCGCTTGTGATTGGGCTTGTTGGCGGCTTCTTCCCTGCTTGGCGCGCCGCACGTCTACCCGTGGTTCTTGCTTTCCGCGGCGGTGCCTAAACAAAGAACTCACCTCTCGGGCTGCCCCTTCGAGGGCAGCCCTTTTTTCTCCAAAAACTTTTCAAAAAACACTAGTCACAACATGTTGGCTATTCCAATAATAATAGGTTAGCGCATCATATCTACCAATGCTCACCTGCTACTTCATCTGAGCAGACCCTGCCCCAGCAGGCACACGAATATCTTCCACAAGGTGCTGAATTTCCTCGGGAACAGCTGGGGTGAAACGGTCCACAACTGCTGCAACTCCAAAGTTCAAGAACATACCAAGCATGCCGATACCTTCAGGAGAAATACCAAACCACCAGTGGTCTGCAGAATTCAGCTCAGGGGCTACAAATTTGAAATACACAATATACCCAAAAGTAAAGACTAACCCACTAACCATACCCGCAATAGCGCCTTCTTTATTCATACGCTTGGAGAAAATTCCCATTAGAATAGCTGGAAACAAGCTTGCCGCAGCAAGCCCAAATGCAAAGGCAACAACCTGTGCCACAAACCCCGGCGGGTTTATGCCCAAATAACCAGCAACACCGATCGCAAATGCAGCGGCTACCCTAGCAGCCCTTAGCTCCTGAGCATCAGAAATATCCGGCATCCATGTTTTCTTCAAAAGATCATGGCTGACAGCCGTTGATATCACCAATAACAAACCTGCTGCCGTAGAAAGCGCAGCCGCAAGGCCGCCTGCTGCAACAAGTGCAATCACCCAATCAGGAAGCTTGGCTATCTCTGGATTAGCAAGAACCATGATATCGCGGTCAACATAAACCTCATTCTCGTTCGTTGTTGCCCCATTAGAAATTACACGCTCACCATAAGTACCGGTTTCTTCCTCCACGGCAAAGACAGGCTTGCCTTCAAACGGGGCGCCAGCACGGTATTGGATAATTCCATCATCATTTTTATCGCGCCAAGCTATCAGGCCAATTTCTTCCCAGTTCCTAAACCACTCAGGCGTTGCCTCATAGCTGGTTTCATTAACCTCTTGAATGAAGTTAAGCCGAGCAAAAGCCCCTACAGCCGGGGCGGTTGTATATAGAATTGCAATGAATAAAAGTGCCCACCCAGCAGACACGCGGGCATCAGACACCTTAGGTACCGTAAAGAAGCGCACAATAACATGTGGTAGGCCAGCTGTACCAACCATGAGGGCAGCAGTAATAGCGAACACATCAATAGTAGACTTAGACCCGTCCGTATAAGCGGTAAACCCGAGATCAATCAAAGATTGGTCCAATTTGGCAAGTACGCTTACGCCCGACCCATCAGCAAGTTCTGAACCTAGCCCTAACTGAGGAACTGGGTTCCCAGTCATCAAAAGGGATATAAAAATTGCTGGTACTGTGTAAGCAAAAATAAGGACACAATACTGCGCAACCTGAGTATAGGTAATGCCCTTCATCCCACCAAGAACGGCATACATAAAGACAATCGCCATACCGATGAGCACGCCCATTTCAATTTCGACTTCAAGGAAACGAGAAAAAACAATGCCAACGCCACGCATTTGTCCCGCGACATAGGTAAAACTAATCACGACAAGACACACAACAGCTACTAGCCTAGCTGCATCAGAGTAGTACCTATCTCCAATAAATTCCGGCACAGTGAACTTGCCATACTTTCGGAGATACGGCGCCAGCAACAACGCAAGCAGTACATAGCCACCTGTCCACCCCATAAGATAGACAGAGCCATCATAGCCAAGGAAAGCGATTAGCCCAGCCATAGAGATGAATGATGCGGCGCTCATCCAATCTGCTGCAGTAGCCATACCATTTACAATAGGGTGTACCCCACCGCCAGCTATATAGAACTCCTTCGTAGAGCCTACACGTGACCAAATAGCGATCCCAATATAGAGAGTGAAAGAAAGCCCTACAAAAAGGTAGGTTAAATATTGAGCATCCATGTTTACCCCCTAATCCTCTACACCAAAGTCGCGGTCAATCTGACGCATTCGGCGGGCGTAGACAAAGATCAACACAACAAAAACGTAAATGGATCCTTGCTGAGCAAACCAAAAACCGAGCTCAAAACCAAAAAAGGTAAACTGGTTCAGCCACTCTTCTAGGATAATCCCAAACCCAAATGACACAACGAACCACACAGCAAGTAACTTGCCGAGCAGTGATATATTGGCTTTCCAATATGCTTTACGTTCGTCTGGTCCAAATTCCACTGGCCTGACAGCTTGATCACGATCACTCACTCTATGCTCCCCTACAGAGTTAATTCCTCTGAGCACAGAGTGGTTAAACAGTGAGGCCACGTCAACGAGTTTTACCATTAGACCATTTAGCGTCTAAAAGACGTATGTCGCCCGCATATACCAATAACCGCCATTAAAACCAAATGGCGCTGAACGGCGTGAGTACTCGAACACCCCTGGAGATGAGACAATTCCGGCAATTACCCCTGCGCGAGACTGTCCAATCAAGTTCTTATCCGGATAGGTGTTAAATAGGTTATTTGCACCAAGTGAAAACTTTATCCCTGCATCTATAAAAGTATAATTCACCTGCACATCTGCCAGCACCTTCGAGCCAAACTTTTGAATATTCAAAGAGTTATCACATGACCCCTCACACACCCTGTAAGAACCAAATTGGTTTAGGCGCGCAACAAGGCTCCAATTTCCTGTAATATATTTGGCCGAAAAGGTCGCTCTACTTTTAGGCTGCCATTCTTCAATAATAGAAATATCTTGCGGTGTAAAAAGCGGATCAACATCGACCGAACCAATTGATCGAACCAAAGAACTTCTGTCGACAGAAGTTCCCGTCCAATTCCCTGCTGCTGTTAACAGCAGACTATGGCCGTTCCGCAAGGCCAAGTCATAAGTCGTAATAACATCAATGCCTTTGGTAGTCGTATCTGCGGCATTAACAAAGAACTGGCCAGACGAAGCTACACCAGCAAGCTCCTCAAATCCTGTCCGCGTTAAGTCAATTGCGCTAGATATGCCAATTCTATCATTAATATCAATGTGGTAGGCATCCATTGTTAATGTAAACTGCCCAAGCGATGCTACAAAACCTGCGCTATAACTGAAAGATGTTTCTTCTTTTAGTTTAGGTACACCTGCAAGCTCTGCGACCAAACTATCATTTCTAAAAGTGCCACGTTGCTGAGCAACGGTAGCCCCAAATGGAGCCGCAGACGGCGCACCAAGTGGCTCAACAAACTGCGTCGAAACACTATTGAAAAATTTCTGCTGCATGGCGGGCGCCCGAAACCCAGAAGAAAGCGAGCCCCGAAATGCCAAATTATCATTTAGCTCTACGCGGGTAGAAAACTTGCCAGTTAGCTTATTACCAAAGTCGCTATAGTCCTCAAACCGAACAGCAGCAGTAATCAGCCAACTATCACTAACTTTGCTTTCTACATCAGCATAAAAAGATACATTACGCCGCGTCTGATCCACCTCATTATTGGGTGAAAACCCGCGAAAAACCTGAAACCCCGAAGCATAAGGAATGGGCTCCAAGTCACATCCCTCACAATTGATATTTAACTTCCCTCCATCCAAATAAGACACGGGGTCCCCGGCTATTATTGTATAATTTTCCTCGCGGTATTCAGCACCAAAAGCAAGTGTAGAAACCGTGTTTCCATACTTAAAGCCACGGACGGCATCAAAATTCAATGAACTCTGCTGTATGGCAAGCGTACCCGCATCCCCTTTGGTTGGGCTCGCCGCCCCAAAAGAAGCATTTAGCGAGTTATCAATAATAAACTGAAACTGGTTTTTACCGTGATTAGCGCTAAAGTCTAAAGACCAGTCCTCGCCTCGATCCACCTCAAAACCTGCCGTCACAGAATAGTCTTCAATGTGTGAATTAATAAAAGGCAGAAACCCATTTGGGTATATTTCAATAACCGTATCTTCATATTGATTAGCACGGCGATAGAAACCTGCCGACTTGCTATCGCGGTGGGAATAAGTACCAAACACATATGCTGTAATAGTATCCGACAAAGGAAGCTGACTGTTCAATACAAATGCTTGATGTTCACTATCTGCGTCACCAATTTCAAAGTTTTGCCGGTCAAAAGTGAACTCTCGTGGGTCGCAACCACTGTTGTCAATGGCGTCACAAGCTCCTCCGTTATTGAGCAAAGGAAATTGTACTGCCCCAGAATAACCAGCTCTATTTGTAGCGCCCCGACTACTGTATTCCGCTGTAATATTAACAAAGCCTTCATTGGTTAAGGCAAAGCCTGCATTTGCGCTCGCAAGAAATGTATCGCCGTCCCCCTCATATGTTTGGCCATAAGAAACCGATACTTCACCGCCTTCAGGTTGTTCCTTCAAACGTAGATTAATAACACCTGCGATAGCATCCGAACCATATTGCGCTGCAGCACCATCGCGTAGAATTTCTATACCTGCCAGAGCAGAGCTAGGTACTGCATTCATATCTACGCCCGCAGTGCCCCGTCCAACTGAAGTGTTTACATGAACAAGAGCTGCCGTATGGCGCCGTTTCCCATTGATTAGTACAAGCGTCTGATCTGGGCCCAGCCCCCTGAGAGTTGCCGGCCGCAAAGCATCAGTTCCATCAGACACCGCAGAGGTTGAGAAATTGAATGAGGGCGCCAAAACCTGCAACATCCGCCCCACTTCAGTTTGGCCTGTATCGAGCATAGCAGTCGCCGACACAACATCTACCGGTACGGGCGTCTCAGTAGCAGACCGCCCCTTTGCCCGTGTTCCAACTAAAACGATTTCTTCGATCATTGAAGCTGATTTACGCCTTAGTTTTTTTTCCCTAGATACTTTATCAGATGCTAATTCAACTACCGGCACCACAGGTGCCTCAATAGTGTTGGTAATAGTTACCGTAGTTGAACTAGTAAATTCATAGACTAGTCCAGTGTCTTGGAGCAGCTCAATGAGCACAGCTTCGCTCGTCCATTGCCCCTTGATATTCTGTCTAAAACTAAGCCCGCTTGTATCAGCCGCAAGAATAAGTTGAATAGAAGCCTGCTCTGAATAACTCAGCAAAGCAGCTTGAAGAGATTGAGGTCTAATTTGAAAATCAATGAACTGCGTTTCTTCCGCAGCATAAGACTGGGGCACCACAGTAAGCGCAATGAGCAACGCACCAAACATGGTGACCAGCCGACTATATAAAGCCGCCCCCATCCCTGTGATAGCCATTAGTTTCTCCACCAAACTGGCACGCAGCAATCAAAACGACTGCTGGCTCCCAATGCCATTCATCTAGTCTTGTTGGGGAATATTTCTATAACCAATTAACAAATTTAGGAAGAATAATGGCCGCACATTAGGAAGAGCGACCGCTATCTTCTTCATCTAACATCAAAACTGTGCTCGAACCGACACGCATAACCTTCAAAGGGTATCCCTGCTGTAATCCGTCCAACCAATCATCTATCTGATCTGGATACACTGTCCCTGTAAAGTTAAACTGAGCAACAGCCTCGTCACCAATCGTTATTTCATTCTCTACAAATCGGTTCAATTCCTGAATAACGTCGCCAAGTTCACGGTTGACCATAGTCAACACACCAACACGCCATTCTAATCCGTCCCTAACATTACCCACTTCAACAAGACTAAGCAGGCCTTGGTCTGAATATTGGGTTTGCAAACCAGCTGTAACCAAAGCCACAGGTGCAGAAGCCAGTGTACCTTCAAGCGTTGGCCGCACCGCGACTGTACCTTCAAGCACACGCACTTCAACGCCAACACCTGATTTCCGAACATTAAAGACGGTACCAATTGCAGTTACGCTACCCTGACCAGCTTTTACTACAAACGGGCGATTGGGATTTTTGGAAACTGTAAAAATAGCCTGCCCTTTTAATAAGGTCAGTTCACGGCTATCATTTGTATACCCAACGGTTACTTCACTATCAGCACCCAGTTCAAGAATAGAGCCATCTGCCAAAGTAACTACGCGTTGCTTATCAACAGCTGTCTCATAAGAAACAACAGAAAATTCTTTCATTTTTTGCTCTGGAACAAAGGTCAGATAAGCACCAACAGCCACAACGACCAAACAAGCTGCAATCGCCTGCGCCCAGCCAGCAAATGACCCACCGCGGCTCGGAGTATTATCCGCAGCAATCAAACTCAACACAGACCCATCAGCCTTCAAATCAGAGGAAGGTGCTCTCTGTTCAAAACTTTCTACGTGATCAAAGTCCTCAATTACCAAACCATCTAGCGCGCCCCAAAGGGCCTCTAAGCGCTGAAAAGCTTCTTGATGTTCCTTCGATCGCAAGAACCATGACTGCCAAGCCTTTAGCTCGGCTCCAGACATGCTATTCTCTTGTAACGCCAGATAATAATCTGCCGCTTGCTCAAGGATCGCTTTGTTCTGTGATTTATTTTTTGACGTATCGCTCATGCATGCAGGCCTTACTGTCTACTCCAGGCGCTAAGCTCATCGCCTAGCTGTTCTGTACAATGTACAAGTGCACGTAACACATATTTCCGAACCATACTGGATGTAATCCCCATTTCATCCGCAATGTCTTCATAGCTACGTTGTTTAAATTTAAATTCCAAAAATGCGTGCTTACATTTTGATGGCAAGCACTCAATACATTCAACAACACGTCTCAGAGATTGCTGCCCTGCCACTTGGCGTTCTGGCGTAAACTCAAAAATTTGCGTATCAGGATCAGCTTGTTGTTGCTCAGCATAGGCCAAAGCCCTGCCTCGACGGCGCTGCCGATCAATGGAAATATTGGTTGCTGTACGAAACAAAAAGGCCCGTAAAAAACCAATGGTGCTGGTATCATCCAAACGGAGTAGCCGGATATACGCCTCCTGCGCCACCTCGACTGCTTCATCGCGCGACTTCAGGCGTCCAACGAGATAGCGTACTAGCTCATCGTTATGGCGTTGGAACAAGGCTTTAATTTCCTCTCGTTCCAAAACGCTCTCGTTACCCTCAGGCTTTTGCCCTAACTCAACGATATTATCCTCGTTAGAGGTTGTAGCAGGTCGCTCCATATACCGCTCCTCACAAGGTAAGACGCATAATCTAACCGATTTGAGAATAAAAAATACTATTTAACACGAAAAGTGCAGACCGACCTGAAACAAATTAGAAGTACCGGGTAAGCCGAAGCATCACATGACTATCACGCCTAAATCCATATGCGAGATTATCTTCATCAATATTCATGAAGAAACGCCCTTCAATTTCACCGACCCAACTATTCCCAAAGCGCCTAGTTGCCTCAAGAATACCAGACATAGAAGCATCTTCAACATCGGTAACCACACCTGCAAGCAAAGACGTATCTTCCGCATCATTCATGCTAAAGCGCATGCCGAGCATTACATCGTTATCAGCAATAGTACCTGGTGCAATCAAAGGATCACTACTCCGACCATCATACTGGAATTCCACAAGCACACCTAAGTCAGCACCTGCTTCACTTACACCGTAAAAAGTATATTCAAGGCCACCAACTGCGGCAGCGAAAGTTTCAAAAGGCGTATCTCGAACAAATCCTTCAAACTTCCAAAGCCAAGCTTCTCGTGTGTACTGAACATCCAATCCTACTTGGGTGATATCATCATAGTATGGCACCAGCGCACTAAAGTCCGTATTTGGCAGTAAGCGTGCCTCACGGTTTGCACCATGGAATAGAGAAAGTCCCACATCCCAATCACCAAAATAATGGCTATAGCGTAAGGCAAAATCAACATCCTCATTATTATCTGCGCCTTCGTCAAAGAGCGCGAGGTTATTATCCACTATAACCGGAGCACGAAGACGACCATCCAGCCCAGCAAACGTTCGCTTTCTAAATGCTGGCAAAACATATCCCGTTATTTGGCCCCAATCCTGCTGCGTCGTTATCTCAAGCATCGGCTGCCCAAGTTTATCTTCACCGTCCAAGTCTTCAATTGTGTCAGACTGATTGATGATGTCGACAAGATGTACACTTTCCGCCACGCCCCAGAACACCTTCCCTAAACCAGCGCGCAAGGCCCAACTATCCCCTGTCCAGCGAACATAGGCCTCGCGTAGATCAAAGTGTGTTCTGCGCCCGTCTTGAGCATCCAACCGTGCGTATGGAATTACAACAACATCCCAGGCCCGGTCTTCACTTTGCCAGCGCACATCCGCTTCAAGCTCCAGCGACCCTTGAAAGGTGCCCAGCTGTTCTGGGAACAAACCCTCTTGGAGAAAAAGTCTACTTTCCGCACCAAGAGAACCAGTAACCTCAACTTCACCTGCCGCTACCGAAGTGGTAGCGACAAGTGCCACAAATGTGGATATAATTTTGTACATGGTGACCTATGTCCTAGCGAATGCGTTTCAAAACACCTTTGACAAAATCATTGTCAGAAAGGCCTGTTTTAAATTTATAATCGCCATAACTTAGTGTCGTAGCCTTGCTAGTTATATGGTTGGTCATAGTAAGAGTATGCGCACGCCAAATACCGCCCTCATACTCGCGGTAATCATTCAACATAAGTGTTTTCAGAAGTGAACCCTTACGATCATAGAAATCAATCTTCCGCACCTGATAAACATCTTGATCAACATAAGAGACCTGCTTGGTATAGCCAGAGTTTTTGTAAAGCGGAAAGCGCTCAAGCACATCCATCTTCACACCATCAACCGTTTCTTCACCCGCATATTTATACTCATATTTATTGAGCTCTGTTGACGTGAAATCTTCGAAAGCAAACTCTGACCCGACAAATGGGCCGGACTTATTAGCAGATGAAATCCTCTTTACCCGCTTCAAAGCTGGCAAATAAAGCCATTGATCGTCTGCTTCCAGAATTTTAGCATGTGACAATAACGCGGTGCCCTGAACATCACGCGGTGTTGAAAACACGGTTAGGCCTTTATCCCCCACACCCTCATTTTCACGTTCAAGTGTCTTGAAGGACAACTCGCGGGTCATTTCCTGACCCGCTTTGTTCACAAGTACCATTACAGCCTCTACTTCAGAACTCTCAAAGCCTGTATCCGACCTGTCAGACCGTGCTGCGATTTCATAGCCTTTTTGTTTAGCTGCATCATCTTGTGCATAGCCCACACTAGCGAAGCTACTTACGGCAATTACCGTACCTACAAACGCCGCTGTTAGGCGTTTATTCTGCTGCTTGAGTTGAAACATTTTTATCTTCCTCGTTTTTGTCGTTTCTATGGCCTTCAATTACTTTCCCTTTTCCTTGCAGCATAAGAGCTGGCAAAAACAGGAAGTCAAAGATCAGAGCAAAACTAATAGCAAGTGCTGTTAGTAGCCCCATATCGGCGTTTACTTTAAAGTTTGAAGTTGCAAGGTAGGCAAAACCAACCACCAAAATAACAGTATTGACAACAAGTGCACTACCCACTGTTTCAAAAGCATAGCGAATTGCACCTGCACGGTCATAACCCTTCTCGCGCATACCCCTGACGTACTTCGAAAGAAAATGCACTGTATCATCAACTACAATACCTAGAGATACGCTTGCGACTGCTGCAACGGAGAAGCCTACGGTACCCACCAACAATGCCCAAACACCAAACGCAACCAAAATCGGCAGACCGTTTGGAACAATTGAAAGCAAACCAAGGCTCGTTGATTTCAAGGCGAAAATCATGATTATACCAATTGCTAAAATAGCTATGATGTTACCTGTAATCATGCTTTCTACGTTACGCTCGGCAACGTAAGAGAACATAACCTGCGCACTCGTAGGCACTGTTGCCTTCATATAACTAGGAGCATTTTCAGCAATCCAAGCCCGCGAATTGTTCAGGAATGTTTTGGTATCTGCTGTAGAAATGTTCTTCATTGTGACAGTAACACGGCTTGCCGATTTATCGATGTTGATACGGTCATTAAGATCAAGACCATAAGGCAGTGAAATTTCATATAAAAGTAGATACTGTGCCGCCAGATCACGGTTATCAGGC
>CAXBKT010000002.1:0-70627 GCA_963976155.1 uncultured Kordiimonadaceae bacterium
CCAGATGCGAGATACTCAAAACAGACTACTTGACCTTGGTACAAAAGGAAGCGGCAGAACCCCTTACAGTAGGGACGGCGATGGTCGTCTTACACTTAAGGGCGGTGTGCGTGAAATAATGGCGACAGAAATGCTTGAAGCACTCGGCGCCAATACCAGTAAAACGCTTTCAATCATTGAAACGGGCGAAAGCCTACACCGGGGCGACGAACCTTCGCCCACCCGCTCCGCAGTTATGGTGCGCCTTAACCACGGCCATATACGCATAGGCACATTTCAGCGCCACGCCTATCATAATGATACTGAACGCCTTGAAAGGCTCGTTGATTATTGCCTGAAATATTATTACGGAATCGAATCAAAAAACAGCGCACAGGACAAAGCCCTACAACTTTTAGGGCTCGTCTCAGAGCGTGTTGCCATTCAGGCCGCTGAGCTTATGGCTGCCGGTTTTGTGCACGGCGTTCTCAACACCGATAATATCAACATTAGCGGTGAAATATTTGATTTTGGCCCTTGGCGTTTCCTCCCAACCATGGACCTTTCTTTTACGGCGGCCTACTTCGACCAAACGGGCTTATATGCCTTTGGCAGCCAGCCAGATGCTCTGCACTGGAACATATACCAACTTGGCGGCGCACTCGTTGATCTTGCTGACGAGCAAGCGCTCAAAGAAGTACTTTCAGCTTTCCCCGGGCTATACTTGGATGCCATTCGCTGTACGCTCTTAAAACGGCTGGGTGTAAAACCCAAAGGGAACGAAACAGACGACCTACTCCTAGAGCGCATAAACAACTTTATGGTGCAGGAAAACTTCCCCTACGAACGCTTCTTTTTTGATTGGTATGGGGGCAGTGCAAGTCTTGTCCGGGCTGGCAAAAGCCCCGAAGCCGCCCGTTACAATAAGGAAGCTTTCAAAGACATGAAAGAAGCACTTTCAAGGTATGAACCTCTCAATGCAAAAGCACTGGAAACTGATTATTTCACAGGGACTTATCCCTGTACCATGTTGATTGAGGAAGTCGAAGCGCTATGGGCAAACATTGCAGAGCATGATGACTGGAAACCGCTCAATAAAAAAATAGATGCAGTCCGACACATGGGACAAGCCCTTAATACGAGTTATACCTAAATAATCCAGTAAGGAACGCGTTAGCATTTATTAACGGTTGCATGTGTATAAATGAGGAAGACAATTTGCAATTTCCCCAATCACACTAGGACCGCAGCTAAATGAATGAGCCCCTCGCACCTAACAGTGACAGTGACTTACAACGAAAAAAGCTGGAAAAAGGCGGGCAACTTCACGGCGTACATTGGTTTATTATCGCACTTTCAATTCTACTTACTTTTGGTGCCTGGTACTATTCTTCCAACCAAGTTTTCTTGAAAAACGAAGAAAAATTCAACCGTGAAGCCGACCAAGCCCTCACCCTACTTAAAGAGCGGATGGAACTTTACGAAAACGCCTTATCAGGCGGTGTGGCTCTTATACACTCGAATGGTGGAAAAATCGCTTATGAACAGTGGCATGCCTATGCCAACAGCATGCATGTTGAACAGAAATACCCAGGCATTAACGGTATTGGGGTTATTTTCAACGTAAAGCTCGAAGAGCTAGAAGCCTACCTTGACCAAGAAACAAAGGCCCGCCCCGACTTCAAAATACATCCAGACCATGACGAAGCTGAATACTGGCCAATCACCTACATTGAACCTTCAGCCGCAAATCAAGCGGCAATTGGTTTGGACATGGCCTTTGAAACTAATAGGTATACAGCCATCAAAAAAGCCCGAGATACAGGCGCACCACAAGTAACAGGGCCCATAACACTGGTGCAGGACGATAAACAAACGCCCGGCTTTCTCTTTTACGCACCATTTTATACGAGCAGTGTTACGCCCCAAACTCTCGACGAAAAACGCAACCAGATAATTGGTGTTACCTATGCACCTTTCATCATGGAGAAGCTGATGCGGGGCACCCTCGCAAGCCAACAAAGGCAGGTTAGCTTTACTATAAAAGACGATAACGCAATATTATTTGAGGACACTCTTGCAGACCGCGACCCGGAGCCTCTGTTTACAAAAAAAACCTCGATGGAAATGTACGGCCGTATATGGAGTTTTGACATCAAATCCAGCCAAAGCTTCAGAAGGTCATCGGCGAATAACCAGCCCTACTGGATATTATTTGGAGGCCTCATAATTGATACACTCCTGTTTGCCCTTTTCATTTTTCTAACCCGCGCCAACCGACAAGCGCTCAGGTATGCCGACGAGATGAACGAAGCTCTACACGTCAAATCTACCCGGTTAGAAAAGTCGAATGAAGACTTAGAGCAATTATCCTATATCGCTTCCCACGACCTACGGGCACCTCTCAATGCCATAAATCAAGTAGCAGGCTGGATTGAAGAAGACTGCGCAGATATACTTCCCGATACATCTAAAGAACATTTAAACTTGCTCAAACAGCGCAGTCAACGCATGGCGCAATTGCTGCAAGACCTACGTTCATACTCTCTGGTAAATCAATTCGCTGACGATAAGGAAACTGTAAATCTTGCTCAAGCTACACAGAGCATAAGTTTTCTTATCGGGCGGGAACAGTCCATCACCTGTAGTGCGCCTGACATAAACATTGAAATACAGCGCGTGCCATTTGAAACGGTCCTTCGGAACCTGATTTCAAACGCAATCAAACACCATGATAAAGACAAAGGCAGCGTTACAGTTCATTATACGAGGGAAGAAAAAGCACATGTCTTTCTTGTTGAAGATGATGGCCCTGGCATTCCAGATAATATGCATGCCAAAATCTTTGAAATGTACCAAACACTGAAACCTCGTGATATTGTAGAAGGCAGTGGTATGGGGCTCGCTATTGTCAAAAAAATCCTTGGCCATTACGAGGGAAAAATAACTATCGAAGCTGGGCGCAGCAAAGGTACCCGCTTTAATATTATGTGGCCCACTGACCCCAGAATTGAGGTGTAACATGGCAAATGCCAACGAAGAAGTGACGCTGTTGTTAGTGGAAGACGATGACATTGATGCAATGACCATCGAGCGTAGCATAGTAAAACAGCGCATTAGAAATGCCGTTGTAAGAGCGCATGACGGACTAGAAGCACTTGAACTACTAAGGGCGGGAAAAGTGCAAAAGCCTTACAACATATTACTCGACCTTCAAATGCCTCGAATGAATGGATTTGAATTTCTTGATGAAGTACGAAAAGATGAAAACCTAACGGATAGCGTTGTTTTCATTTTGACAACATCTGCTGATCAAAAAGACCTTGCCGCAGGGTATGAACATCATGTTGCTGGGTATTTTGTCAAAGATGCAACAGGCCCCTTGTTTATCGATTTAATCAACGCATTGGATCACTATTGGAAGGTCGTTCACTTACCTGTTACATAACCTATAGTTTTCCAGCTAAGATATCACTTCACTGCACATGCATCGTCAAGAGAGTGCACCCCAACCGCGCCTACAAGCTCCGCCTTCAAGAGTGCATTTTTACTCACTAATGCAGAGTCCTGTGAAAACGTCTCGACACACCTTCTTATTTCTTGGGTTAATAAGAACTCTCGGCATTCATCCATCAAAAGCGTGACTATATGATTGCCATCTGGCCAACACATAACAAACTTGTCACACCCGGAGCTTAGACATACGCTTAGAACAATCACCACATAGGTCGAGGCAACCCCGTGCACGCAGCATACAAGACTATTATCATTCTTCTTTCCTTCGCTTTGGTCCAGAGCTCTGCTCAAGCAGAGGAAACGCCCATCACTATCATGATTGGTATCGATGGCCTGCGTGCAGACGCCATTGACCGAGTGCCAGCACCGTCACTCACAGCGCTCGCTGAAAGAGGAGTCAGAAGCAAAGGCATGATCCCAGCAATGCCGACCAAAACATTTGTAAACTTTTATTCCCTCGCCACCGGGCTTCACCCTAAGCATCATGGTTTCACCTCTAATTACCCTTATGATCGCAAACTAGGCCGCGCCTTTGACAGAAAACGCGATAGTCAAAACCCTGCTTGGTGGGGTGGTGAACCCATTTGGATAACCGCCGAAAAACAAGGTGTGAAAACTGCGACATATTTTTGGGTGGGGTCAGAAGTTCCCGTCCGCGGCATACGCCCAACTTACTGGAAGCCATTTCAACAAGATAAAGACTACGGCGAACGCGTTGAGGAACTACTAAGCTGGCTTGCCCTTCCGGAAGCTGAACGGCCCGGCTTGATTACACTCTATTTCTCTGCCGTTGATACCGCCGCTCATAGTTACGGCGTTGACTCTAGCGAAGAGCGCAAGGCCATTATAAAAGTTGATGGCCATATAGACGACCTTATCGAAGGCCTCAAAGAACTAGGTCTGTTCGACCAGACCAACATCATTATTGTGTCGGACCACGGCATGACAAACTTATCAGACGAACGGATGATCAACTTAGATAAATTCATTGATCTATCCGCTTTTACCATACCGGATTGGAACAAAAAAAACGGGCCAAGCTATGCGCCTTTCCTCAACCTTTATGGGCACAAAAAAGACACAGATGAAGTTCACAATCGGCTCAAAGAAGCACACCCTAATATGCAGGTTTTAAAGCGCGGCGATTTTCCCTCAAACTATCATTTTGATCATCCAGACCGAGGACCAGATTTAATGATTCTCGCAGATACAGGCTGGACTTTATATGCGTCCGAAGATGGCTCAGAGCCTACACTAGTGGCCCGGATACCATGGTCCACCGCCACCCATGGGTATGACAACCAGCACAAAGACATGCATGCCACCTTTATCGCAGCGGGCCCCTCTTTCAAAACCGGCCTAACCACAGATCATTTTGATAATATCGAAGTGTATGGCATCCTCGCCTGCACCCTCGGCATCACGCCCTCCAAAACAGATGAAAATATCAAAAACGTCGGAAATATCATGTCAAGTGATTGTAAATAAACAATATTTTTAATTTCCAAACTTCATTCAGCAGCGCTTTTCTTTATAGGTTTTAACTCCGGATATAGCTCGGCCATTGAAACGCTACGGCCATTACCCAACACAACCCGTGCATGGTGCCGGGTTAATAATCTAGGCTCGGACACACCGCAGCTATGCGCTATCATATCAATTTCTTTTTGCATATTTTTTGCGTAGCTAGCGACGCGTTCTGACTTTGTTGCGGGATCAAGGCCATACTGTAGTTTTGGGTTATGAGTGGTAATCCCTGTCGGACATGTATTTTTGTTACACTGCAATGACTGGATACAGCCAAGAGCGAACATAAATCCTCGCGCTGAATTAACAAAATCAGCACCAGCACAATAAGCCCAGGCTACTTCCGAGGGATTTATCATTTTACCGCTCGCGAATACTTTTATACGATCTCGCAGTCCATATTTCTTAAGTATATCAACAACAAGCGGTAAACTTTCCCTTATCGGCATACCCATATTATCGATCAAGCTCATGGGCGCTGCACCTGTTCCACCATCAGCGCTATCAATTGTGATAAAATCGGGGGCACTATCAACTCCGCGCTTGTTGATTAGTTCACAAAAGTCTTCAAAAAAACCATATGCTCCAACTACCGCTTTAAAGCCGACCGGTTTGCCCGTTGTATTCCTGATATAGTTCAGCATATCCAGCAGATCCTCTACACTATCCACTTCGGGGTGTCGGTTTGGACTAATCGCTGCTTCCCCTACAGGAATGCCACGAATAGCCGCAATTTCCTCAGTGACCTTTGCACCCGGCAATATACCGCCTTTCCCAGGCTTTGCGCCTTGACTAAGCTTCAGTTCAAACATTCTGACCTGTTTATGCGCGGCTATAGCGCGCAATTTCTCTTCATCAAAACCGCCTTCCGGTTTGCGCACTCCAAACTTTGCAGTCCCAATCTGAAAAACAATATCCGCACCACCTTCAACATGATATGGAGAAAGCCCTCCCTCGCCCGTATTCATAAAAATACCAGCCTTCTTTGCCCCTGACGAAAGGGCGCGTACCGCAGGCACAGAAAGAGCTCCAAAACTCATGCCGGAAATATTGAACGTGCTCACTGTCTCATACGGATACTTGCAAGTAGAGCCAATAACCACCTTGGCCGGCTCCTTCACTTCTTCAGCAAGCGTTGGGAAAGGACAATTTACAAAATAGATGGTCCCTGCGGGCCGCAAGTCTCGTGAGGAACCAAAAGCAACCGTAGAATCTACATTTTTAGCAGCCCTATACACCCAAGAACGTTCCGCTCGATTAAACGGCATTTCCTCTCGGTCAAGCGCAAAGAAATACTGGCGAAAAAACTCGCCCAAATGCTCAAACAAATAGCGGAAACGCGCAATCACCGGGTAATTTCGCCTCAATGTGCTTTCTTTTTGAGTTTTATCTTGGACATAAGTAACTGCGATCCACAAAACGCCTAACCCAACGGCTAAAATGAATAGAAAAGATAGAAACTCTAAAATCGCTGCTACAAGCTCTGGAATCTGGTCCGTAGTCATCGTATCTCCCCTCTAAATTCCGCGTTACCAAAAACATGTGACTAGGTTTCCGGCAAATCACCATCAAGTCACTTATAGGTGACACACCGTTAACTACTGCGAAAGCCAAATTATGGTATGAGATCATATAGTAAGCCAATTACGCAGAAAGAAAACACCGCATGCCATCGCAAAAAATAACATTTATAGGTAGCTAAGACTTTGAACTTGCGGCGCGCCTCGATGCACCAGACGGTGATATAAAAGCTTATGGCCTTTTTGCTCATTGTTTTAGCTGCAGCAAAGACCTCAGCGCAGTAAACAGAATATCTCGGGCCTTAAATGAAGACGGTATTGCTGTTTTCCGGTTCGATTTCACAGGCCTTGGCCAAAGTGAAGGGAACTTTTCTAACACCAATTTTACTTCCAACGTAAATGATATTCTGGCCGCTGCTGACTTTATGCGCACTGAATTAAGCGCCCCCGCAATTATGATGGGCCACTCCCTTGGTGGTGCAGCAACCTTTCTTGCAGCAAACAAAGTACCTGAAGTGCAAGCTATCGCTACGATCGGCGCTCCAGCAAATGCGGTTAATGTGCTCAAGCAATTTGGCGATGAAATTGAAACTATCGAACAAGAGGGGCGTGCTGATGTCCTGCTTGGTGGCCGTCCATTTGTAATTAAAAAACAGTTTGTAGACGATGCACGCAGTCAAGATTTATTGGCAGAAGTAGCGGCGCTCAAAAAACCGCTGATGGTTATGCATTCCCCTATTGATGATACCGTCGATATTGATCATGCACGCAGAATTTACGAATCTGCAATGCACCCAAAAAGCTTTATTTCTCTTGATAAAGCAGATCATTTATTAATGAAAAATGCATCGGACAGTGTGTTTGTCGCACGTGTTATCAGTGCCTGGGCCAGCCAATATATTGACTAATATTTTTCTATAGTTAGTCTTGTTTTCATAACTAACTTGATTATGGAGCGGCGACGTGGTGCGACTACTTTTTATCGCTTTCTGTATATTGCTACATACACATACAGCACATGCCGATACAAAACCACTTGCAACAGAAGAAGAAGTTCCCGCAGCCCTTAAAGCATTTGAAAAATGGACAGGCGCCTTTTTAGCAAAGGATTACAAAACTCAAAGAGCAATGACTCACCCCAGAATTATCCGGTGGTACGATAAAAATCGCTGGAAAAAACTAAGGAACAATTCGAAACAGAACGGGGATATTGTATCAGTCAAAGTTGAAAAAGCTGTAAGCATTGCACCTGAAAAAATACCATGTACTGAACAAGGTCATTGCTACCGAAAAAACATTCCCGTTCTCATGTTTCTATTACAAACAGAATACACTAAAAATACGCCACCACAGCCAGAGTATGTAGTTATGGCACGTTCTGACAAAGGGTGGTTATTTGGTGGTGGTACTTTCCCAAACCGCCCTATGGGTGAGACACTTCTCATTATGAATCAAAAGGACGTAGACAAATACACCTTCAGAGCTAACAACGGCTTCCCTCGCTAGTTACAGCAAACACAGCCTCAAGGCACTCAAATGGCAACATCACACTACCATGTCGTCCAGGGTGGTCGTGCACTGGCGCCAGAAGCTTGAGGTCAGACCATTTTTCTGGAAAATCCGCTTCCCCAGTTTTCACCATATGCCTAAAACGAGCAGCAACATCAGCGAGTTCATCGGGCGCCAACCCCAACACATTTTGGCCAATGATGGCCGCACTTGCTTGCCCTAAAGCGCAAGCCTTAACTTCTTGTCCAAACGCTGATATCCGGCCATCCGTGAACTTCGCGTCAGCTGTAATGCGGCTCCCACAAATACGGCTTGTTTTTACAACTGTCACATCAGCGTTCAAAAGCCGCTGTGTGTGCGGAATACGCGTCGTCCAGCGCAATATATCTGTGGAATAGAGCTCGGTCATAATTGAGTACCCAGTACGAAATATTATCCCTACATAATTAGCTGAAACAGCAAAACCAAGAGAAATAGTCACTTTTTGACACTTAAGTGATAGAAGTTTCCTTGTACTTATATTGAAGTCACTGTAAATCACACCATATTAGTCTTGGTTTCTTAGCCACATATCGCGGCTTTGCAAGCAAACTAATTAAGCGTTTTACGGCATTTCCGGCATACCTCGGCGATAGCTATAAAACACCCATACATAGGAGCAGTTAAGTCTGTTGGGGTTCTGAAATTTCGTAGAACCCACCGTATTTGAAAGGAAATCCGAATGGATGCCGTACTTGAGCGGATCACACATGAAGATCCCGAACTGAAGGTTATCCCGCAGGACGCCGATGACCGCCCCACTCGGACCGAGGCTGAAGCCGCGGTTCGCACACTCATAAAATGGGCGGGGGATGACCCCAACCGTGAGGGGCTCATCGATACTCCCAAACGTGTAGCAAAAGCATACGAAGAATTTTTCGAGGGGTACAACAAGGACCCTGCTGAGATTCTGTCTCGCACATTTGAAGAAGTCGCAGGATACGACGACATGGTTGTCTTGCGCGGCATCAAAGTAGAAAGCCACTGCGAACATCATATGGTACCCGTTAGCGGCACCGCACATGTTGCTTATATGCCTAACGGAAGTGTCGTTGGCATTTCCAAACTTGCACGTATAGTAGAAGCCTATGCAAAACGCCTGCAAACACAAGAAACCATGACAGCCCAAATCGCTGACGCTATTGAGAAATATCTTGATCCAAAAGGTGTCGCCGTTATCGTTGATGCGACCCACCAATGCATGACCTGTCGTGGGGTGAAACATGATAATGTTTACACAATCACGCGCCAGTTCCGAGGCTGCTTCAAAGAAGCCGACCAAGAACGCCGGTTCTGGGACATGGTCCGGGGTTAATGCCCAATTCTTGAAAGATAAAGCAGCTTTCCAAATTGGAAAGCTGCTACAGCTATATCTTAGTGTATAATGTAACAACAAAGTGTTACAGTGGCCCAGTCGCAGCCCTCTTCAAACAGGTATTTTTGTGAATAAATTAACAGTTATTGTAGGGTTATGCGTTTTCATACTATCCTCAATATCCTACGCTCAAGACTATACTGTTCGCAAAGTACCCGAGGACCAACTACCAAAAGACGTAGTGTCCAGTTTCCGACGAAATGTGGCAGATAGCAAAATCTACCCTTGGCGAGCTATTGGGCGCGTCAATGTGGGTGGCACCGCTCATTGCACAGGTAGTTTAGTTGCGGACAATATTGTATTAACTGCCGCTCACTGCCTCTACTCTAAAAGCCTGCAAACCATGGTACCGGCCAACATGGTTCACTTTCTGGCTGGCTATGCACACGGTGATTATGCTGCCCACTCTCGTGTAATTGCCTATGAAACGGGGCCAGGCTTTAACGGCAATGACGGCGCTAATACTGCAAACATGCCCCACGATTGGGCATTGCTTATTTTGTCGGAGCCAATCGGTATAGAGTTGGGCCACCTAGAATTTCATTCAGCACTTACCACCGCCGTATCTCGCAGCATAAATGGACGGAATAAGCGGGCTGTCTTGTCCACGTCCAAGATTGCAGCTGCAGGGTACCCCCAAGACAGGGCACATGTGCTATCCGTTGAAAAAAATTGCCGCATTGTAAACGCCTTCAATAAAGGCGCTGTTCTCGTTACAAGTTGCCTTTCCATTCAAGGCGATTCAGGTGGCCCTATATTACAGGAATCCGGCGATGACTGGGTGCTTGTCGGGCTGCAAACTGCCGCGGCTCAGAGAGGCCGCGTCCGTTCAAGCATAGGTGTTTCTGCACTTGCATTTATCCGTACATTCACCAGCTTAACAGCCGTAACAAATACGGAAACACCTGCACCGTCTGAGCCATAATATAACAGATTTCTTTGTTTATCTTCACACTTGAATAATACCGAAGATACTGCTCTACAAAAGGCAATGATCACTCTATTTTTTATAGCGTCACGACACAATTAGGTAAGGCTTAACCAATGACTAACATTCAGTTCGCCGGTAGAGAAGACCGCACAGCCGTTGAAAACGGCTTGTCTTTCGCGCCAAAGTTTAACGAACGAGGCCTTATTCCTGTTTTCACAACATGTGCACATACAGGCAACGCCTTGATGCAAGCATGGATGGATGCTGAAGCGATTGAACGTACTATCGAAACTGGCCAGGCTCACTATTACTCACGGTCACGTAGCGAACTTTGGCACAAAGGTGCCACATCAGGCGAATATCAAGTTGTTAAGGAGTTTCGTACTGACTGTGACCAAGACAGCTTGTGGCTTATTGTGGAGCAGAAAGGTGGAAAATGTTGTCACGTAGGTCACCCAACCTGTTTTTATAGGTCTATCCCAGTGGGTGAAAAGATTTCAAAAACCGACACTGTAACGATGCAGCTCGACAAATAAGGCAGTCTTCTAGCGAAGGACGTGGACATTGCTGCCGCTGACTTCTGATACCGCACCACCTGTTAAATTTGCATATTCAGAAATAGGCTTAGGCTTACCTAGAAAATACCCTTGTATCTCATCACACCCTTCGACGCGAAGCAGCGAAAACTGCTCTTCAGTTTCAACGCCTTCTGCAAGAATGGGTACTTTCAGACCGTGCGCCAAACCAATCATACCCCTTACGATGCAGCGGGACTGCTCGCTATCTTGTATATTCCTTATAAACGACTGATCAATCTTCAATTTATCAAAAGGAAAACGCCGTAAGTAGCTCAGTGAAGAATAACCAGTACCAAAATCATCCATCGCGAGCTTGGCCCCGCTCGCCGTTAACCGTCCCAAAACATGGAGCGCATGATCCATATCATTGATCAAAACACCTTCAGTAATTTCAATTTCTAAGCGCTCGGGTGCTAAACCACTATTTTTGAGCGCATTGTCAACAATCTCAGGCAAACTATCTTGCTGAAACTGTACCGGAGACAAGTTCACTGCAATTGTTAGTGGACGTGCCCACCTAGAGGCTTCACGACATGCCTCCTCAATTATCCACTGGCCTAGTTCAATAATTTGGCCGGTTGCCTCAGCAAGAGGAATAAACTCTGCCGGACTGATAGCTCCTCGCTTAGGATGCTGCCACCGCACCAAAGCCTCAAACCCAATAACATCGCTTGCACGCGCCCCAAACTGCGGCTGATACGCCATGGTAATTTCACCGCGCTCGACGGCACCAACTAAGTCATTTTTTAATTGCCTACGTTGAAACTGCGCTTTGTCCAAAGCTTCTTCATAAAAATGATAACTGTTACCCGCAGACTTTTTTGCGTTTTTCATCGCAATTTCTGCGTACGCCAACAGATCACTTGGCATCTCGGCATCATTGGGCGCTGCCGCAATACCAATACTAACGCTAACAGCGACCATTGTTGTTCCAACTGAGAAGGGCTCCGAAACGCGTTTGCATATGCTTTCAGCAAGAAGGCCTGCTTCTTCAGGCTTTTCAATTCTTTCCTGAATGATGCAAAATTGATCTGCACCAATACGTGCAACCGTATCTGTTTCGCCAGCACATGTTTTCAAGCGTGTCGCCAGTATCGTCAACAGAGTGTCTCCGCCTTGCTGGCCCGTCACCGAGTTTAGATCTTTAAAGCCGTCCACATCAATATAATGTACAGCAACAATAGTACTGTTCCTGGCTGCAAACGGCACTGCATGAAATAAACCATCCATCATCAATTGCCGGTTAGCGAGACCCGTCAAAACGTCATAGTTAGATAAATAGCTAATTTGCTTTTCAGCTTCTTTCTTTTCTCTCAGGTCGCGGACAACAACAACATGCTGTATCTCGCCGTTTACAGTTGCTTGCCTGAAAAATAATTCCGTCGGAATCGCCTCCCCCTGCACAGGCTTCAGGCTAACCTCCGTCAAGTGAGCGGCATTTTCAGTCAAACTACAAATGGTGTGATTTCCATCAAAATCAGAGAAATACCGTTGAACATGGTGCCCCCTAAGTTCCATCAACCGCCGCCCAGACAGGTTGGAGAAACTCTCATTTACATTTACTATGTGTCCACCCGCATCCAAGACAACAATACCTTCCAACGCGGCGTCTGCCAGACTTTTAAGGCGAACCGTTTCAAGTACTTTTCCATCTCTTCTCGTACCATCAACAAAAGCGGAAGAAAGGCTAAAAGCTAGAAAACCAAGCGTTACGAGCGAAACCCCAATCACCCAATATGCCTCTGATGCACCCGCCTGCATCGACCCAGCCGCCAAATCTAAGTCAAACTTCACGCCTGCCATTGCAATAAAATGAGTTCCGCAAATAGCCACTGTGAGCAAACCTGCAGATACACAGTAACGCACTATGTCTTGCGTTTTATTCATTCCCACGTGTGCGGCACCTGAAAGACCGAGGCCCACCAAAATTGCAGCTAACACATAGTTAGTTCCTTGCTGACTACTACCAGAATAATCAATGGCGTATACGGCTAGAAAATGGGCGCCAATAATGCCAAGTCCAACAATTAGCCCTGCGGTACCTCGCGCCCTCTTGGTACGGTTGTAAGCAGCCATTCGAAATCCAACAGCAGCAGCTAAAGTTGGCACCAACAAAGTAGCAACGACCATGGAGGCACTATAACTGGCAGGGAATTTTAAATCGTAGGCAAATATAGATATTAAGTTTGTTGACCAAACACCAACCCCTAAAGAGGCCGCTGATAGTAAAATCCAGTGATCGCGCTGTTTCTCTTGTGAACTTCTGGCGCGCTCATTCAATGAAACAGCTGTGAACGAAGAAATCAGGCATAAAGCTAAGGCAATAAGCAACAACTGATAGTCATGTTTACCAACAATATTTAGATAGATAGATTCGACCATAAAGTTATCCATAACTATCCCTGCGCGGCAGGTAATATTTATTGATACAGGACAAGAGTTGACGGTGCGTTAATTTCCAATGTTATTAGCATTAACCTCAACGACGCTGCATACCTTTATTTTTACAATCAATGCTATAGAGTTATCGCGAGATTCATACCAGAGGCGCGCCATGTTCACGAAACCGATTGATGATTTAAAACAAGCTTTGGGGCAAAAGGTTTCAGTTGCACCCGCTATACTTAAAAGTCACGGTGTGGACGAAGGCTCTCATGAATGCGCTTTACCTGATGCTGTCCTTTTTGCTTCCTCAACCGAGGACATTGTGCAAGCCCTAAAAATATGCGCTAAGCACAATATGCCCGTTATACCTTACGGAGCGGGCACGTCGCTGGAAGGGCAGGTCATTCCGGTACACGGTGGTCTCACCGTTGACATGAGCCAAATGAACCGCATTCTTACCGTTAATACTTCAGACATGGATGTAAGAGTTGAAGCGGGCATTACGCGCAAAGCCCTTAACCTACATTTACGCGACCAAGGATTATTTTTTCCGGTCGACCCCGGTGCAAACTGCACATTAGGCGGCATGGTCGCGACCCGTGCATCGGGCACCAATTCAGTCAAATATGGCACCATGCGTGAACAACTTCTTACTCTAAAGGTAATTACGGCAAATGGCGAGATTATTGAAACCGGAACCAGAGCCAGAAAATCTGCTGCCGGGTATGATTTAACGCATTTATTTTGTGGTAGTGAGGGAACACTTGGCATTGTCGCCGAAGTTGGCCTGAAGGTATACGGAATACCGGAAAAAGTATCCGCCGGCATTTGTCGATTTGATAATCTCTCAGCAGCTGTTGAAACTGTTATTGGACTTATTCAACTAGGCACAGGCATTTCCCGAGTGGAACTTTTGGATGAACTTGCTATCCGGGCAACCAACCAACATGGGAATACAAACCACCCTGAAAAACCTACACTATTTCTGGAATTTTCTGGCTCCGTCTCCGCGGTAAACGATCAAATTGCAACCTTTAGATCCCTGTCCTCTGAAACACAGTCCTCTGATCTGGAATTTGCTACGACCCAAAAAGAGATCAATGCACTTTGGCGAGCACGGCACCAGCTTTACTATGCAACCAAAGCTCTCGCCCCAGGCAAAGACACAATCACTACCGATGTATGCGTGCCAATCTCACGACTTGTAGAATGCATGTTAGAAACCCGTTACGACATTGAGAAATCGGGATTGTTTGGCAGTATGCTAGGGCACGTGGGAGATGGTAACTTCCATACAATATTGCTTATTGACCCGGGCAATGACAAAGAGATTGAACAAGTCAATGAATTAAACCGTGCGATCGTACGGCGAGCAATCGATATGGGCGGCACTTGCACCGGCGAACATGGTATCGGTTTAGGAAAAAAACAATTCCTCAACTGGGAAAAAGAAAGTGCCGTACCAGTAATGCAACAAACCAAAGTGGCACTTGACCCCAATAATATTATGAACCCGGATAAAATCTTTTAGGGTGACCTCGCTTTATGCTTATTGAGTTTTTTACTTGGCTAGCCTCACAATCCATTTCCTCGGCGCATAAGGCAGGCCTGACTTCTGAAGTCGCAGGTATTGCTGGGCGGTATGCACGGAACGAAATCGCGTGGGAACCACACCTTAAACAAACCTCTGCCTTCATCGAACAAAAGTTAGCACTGGCGGACCCTAAAAAGCCCATTTTAGTCTTGGGGTCAGGGTTATGCCTAGACCTACCCTTAAAAGCCCTCAATGCACACCCATCCGGTGCAGTCTTAGTGGACGCAGTCTTACCGTTTAAAGCACGCTTTAAATGCAGAAAGCTTAAAAATATAAGTTTTCAATGCGCTGACATTACGGGTTTCCTTAAAGAGTTCTGGGCAGGCGATAAAACCACACAGATCACACCGCCAGATATTGCGCCGATGCCTAACGGTAATTTTGGCATGGTAATAAGTTGTAACCTATTGTCACAGCTCCCGCTTTCATTTACCAATAGTCCGCCGTCTGGTGAAACTGAGCAACGCCTTACGGCTGCCATTCAATTAGCCCACATGCGGGCACTAAACACAATTAGATGCCCGCTCATTATCATTACGGATTATGAGCGCCTTGAAACTGAGCATGGAAAAACAACAAACATTCCCACCGTTGCCCCTCACCTATTACCAGGCGAACCACAACAGGCCTGGAAATGGCATATCGCACCAAATGGTGAAGTCCGCACTGGACTCGATATAAAGCTCAATGTAGGCGCATGGTTGCTTAGCGACTATTAATGCTTCCAGCCCACCCAACCTGGACCCCGTACAACACGACCCGGTGTAGTGCCAGTATGCATACCATCAGCAATAACCTGGCCACCATTCACCCACACATGCTCAACACCAGAAGCGAGTGCATGGGGCTTCTCAAAAGTTGCATGGTCCTGTACCTTAGCAGGGTCGAAAACAACAACATCGGCATAATTACCAACCGCAAGACTGCCTCTGTCCTTTAATTTCAAATTCGTTGCAGGCAAATGCGTTAGCTTTCTAATTGCTTCTTCCATAGGTATAAGCTTTTCATCCCGCACAAAAGTCCCCAAAACACGCGCAAAAGTTCCATAGGCGCGCGGATGCGGGTTGCCAAAAGGAGCATCAAGCACAGGATCAAGTGCCGCAGAGTCTGACCCAAAAGAAAGCCACGGTAGTTTAACTTGTTTATGCATATTTTCCTTCGACATAAGGAAATAAATCGTCCCCACTCGGCTGCCATCTTCTATAACTAAATCCATGACGACATCTTCTGGGTCCTGACCTCGCTCTTCCGCAATTTCAGAAAGACGTTTGCCAACTAAATGCCGCAGATCTGGGTTTTCAAAACCCGATAACAAGACGCCGTCATATCCTGCCGCAAGCATTAGATTTTCCCACTCATCCGTTGGTGTGCGCATCTCTTCTTTTACGCGCGCTCTAATAACTGGGTCTTTTAACCTTTCAGACCACGCATCATAACCACCCTCTTGCACCCAAGGCGGCATCGCTGCATCAAGCCCTGTTGCTCCCGCTTGATAGGTGTACATATCAGCAGTAATTGCTAGTCCCTCAGCACGCGCTGCTTCTATGCGAGCAATAGCTTCGTCCATCTTGTGCCAGTTTTCTTTTCCGCTTGCCTTAAGGTGATATACTTCAGCAGCCACACCGCCTTCACGCTCAATTGTGATAAGTTCCTCCAACGCCTCTAAAAACCTATTCCCCTCACTGCGCATATGGGAAATATACATTCCGTCATACTCACCAACCACTTTTGCTAACTCAACCAATTCATCAGTTTTAGAGTAGAACGCTGGTGCATAGATTAGCGAACTACCAAGGCCAAGCGCACCTTCTTCCATTGCTGTCCGCACCTCAGCCTTCATGGCGTCCAGTTCGTCGAGTGTTGGCGCGCGGTTTATCTCTCCTAGCTGATTCATGCGAACCGTTGTCGCTCCTACAAAAGACGCCACATTTGGGGAAACACCCTTTTTCTCAAGATGCTCAAGATATTCGCCAAGTGTTTTCCACTGCGGCACATATGGCTGGTCCCTGAATGTCATCTCAGCGATAATTTTCTTACCACCTTCCGACAGAGGCCCCCACGACATACCCTCACCAAAAACCTCAAGCGTTACACCTTGCTTGAGGTCTGACAAACCGCGGCCATCATGAAGCAAACTTGTCACTGCCCAAGAAAGCATATTGATAAACCCGGGACTAACAGCTTGGCCGGTTGCATCAACGATATGGGTGGCTTGCGCTGAAGTTAAATCACCAATTTTTGCAATGCGATCATTTTGTATAGCCACATCTGCAACATAGGGGGTGCCACCAAGACCATCATAAACTGTACCGCCTCTGATAATGGTGTCATATCGTTCTACAGGGGGCTGCTCTGCACATGCTCCCACCATCAACATGAAAGCCATTGTCAAACCGACGAGTTTTTTTCCCAGCATGATTTCCCCCTACATATATTTTTGCTGCGCTCCAAGGTAACACAGAGTAAAATAGTCCACCAAATATCAATAACAATGCGCACTATTTAGTACATATAAAATAAACTCCAATAGTGCGGATATTTATGCCATCAATACTCGTATCTTCGCATATGTCTGAATCCATAGGGTCATAATGTTAGAAATAATCCAAATTCCCGTCTTGAACGACAATTATTTATATCTAGTGCACGAACCAATTTCTGGTGAAACAGCAATTGTTGACCCGGGAGTAGAAGCACCTGTTGTGGCTGAACTGGAAGCCCGCGGCTGGCAATTAACGCATATACTAAACACCCACCATCACTGGGACCATACAGACGCTAACATTCCTTTAAAAGAAAGATACAGTGCCAAAATAATTGGTCCCGCAGCGGATAGAGACCGCATACCCGGCATTGATGTTGCCGTCGGCGAAGGGGACCAAATATACTTAGGCGATATCCCAGCAAATATATATTTTGTGCCAGGGCACACAAAAGGGCATATCGCTTATCATTTCCCCTCAGATGAAGCCCTCTTCAGTGGCGATACTATCTTCTCCATGGGGTGCGGTCGACTTTTCGAAGGCACGCCGGAAGAAATGTGGCAATCACTTTCAAAACTGATAAAACTACCCAACAGCACCAACATTTATGGTGCTCACGAATATACCGCCAGCAATGGCGCCTTTGCCTTAACATTAGAACCGCACAACAAAGCCCTCGCTGCGCGCATGGAACAGGTCAACCACCTGCGGAAAAACGGAATACCTACTGTACCAACAACACTTGGGTTGGAAAAAGAGACAAACCCTTTCCTCAGGCCCATGAGCGATGAAATCCAAGAAACATTGGGGATGCTCGGCGCACCCTGGCCAGCGGTTTTCAAAGAAATTCGACATCGGAAAGACCATTTTTAAGCTTCCTTATGTTAAAGAAAGTCCAAGAACCCCACTACTGTGGTCGCCAATTTCAGCCCAACCGCATCTATCATATTTTGCCCAAGACCGGAAAAATAGATAAGGTATGGTTCATTCGATAACAGTGTCATTTAGTTTGCTTTAAATCACCCTAAGGGGACACGCCATGAGACAGTTAATTGCGAGTATAATAATGGTAACAGCAGTAGGCGCAGCAAACAGTGCCGCGCAGGAAAAAGATGAGTTCCTTTGGTTAGAAGACGTTGAAGGGCAGCGCGCCTTAGAATGGGTCAAAGAACAAAACAATCATTCCTTAAGTCTTTTGCAACAAGACCCACGCTTTGCTGAACTCGAGGCACACGCCCTCAAAGACTATAACGCAAATGACAAAATCCCTTACGGCAAACTTCGTAGTGGATCAGTATATAACTTTTGGCAAGATGCAGACCACGTTCGCGGCATTTGGCGCAGAGCAAGCGCACGTTCTTACACCTCGGACAACCCAAAGTGGGTAAATCTGTTAGATGTGGACAAGCTTGCCGAAGATGAGGGTGAAAACTGGGTATATAAAGGCAGTGACTGCCTAGCCCCAGACTTCGGCAGGTGCCTTGTTGCCTTATCACGCGGCGGTGGGGACGCAATTGTCGTACGTGAATTCGACGCTGTAATGAAACGTTTTATTCCTGGCGGTTTTAAAACCGCTGAGGCCAAACAAACAATTTCATGGGTTAATCAAGACACTGTACTGATTGCATCAGACTTTGGTGATGGAACATTAACCGATAGTGGCTACCCCAACCAAGTCAAGTTATGGAAACGCGGCCAACGCGTGGAAGACGCACGCCTTCTTGCTGAGGGCGAACCTGCACAAATGGGGAATTTTCTCTTCGCAAGCCACCGCGCAGACGGTAGTCATGTTGGTTTTGTACGTTACCCTGATTTTTTTACAGAAATTATATTCATCATGGAAGGTACCGGTGAGGAAGCGGAAACGCACGAACTTTCCTTACCGCGCACCATTAGCTTTAAAGGTATATTTGCAGGGCATGTGGTTATTCAACTTCGTGCTGATTGGATTGTTTCGGGACAAACTTTCACGTCTGGCTCTCTTGTATCTATTAACGTTGCAGACGCAATTGGCGGAACTGTCAACAGAAGTATCAACACCATTTACGAGCCAACGGGACGTACAGCAATCGACGGCGTAGAATTAGGTAAAGACCGTGTTTTCATCAACATCCTAGACGAAGTGAACGGTAAACTTCTTTCAGCAACATTATCTGGTAAAGGCTGGCATGTATCCTCAATCGATATGCCTGAAAAGGGCAACATTTCCATTGTTAGCGCTGACGAATGGACTGACACCGCCTTCGTGAATTTTGAAAGCTTCCTCCAACCAGACACACTCTACAGTATCAACCGTGGGAACGAACCGCAAGTGATCCGATCGCTGCCCTCTCGCTTTGATACGTCGAACCTTGTTACAGAGCAGCAATTTGCAACGAGCCCTGATGGCACCAAAGTACCCTATTTTTTGATCCGCCATAAAAGCACCGCACTCAACGGCACTACCCCGACAATGCTCTATGGGTACGGTGGATTTGAGATTTCCCTAACGCCAACATACTTGCAAGGCGTCGGAAAACTGTGGCTGGAACAGGGAGGCGCTTATGCAATTGCTAACATAAGGGGTGGCGGCGAATTTGGTCCTGATTGGCACCAAGCAGCTCTCAAGGAAAACCGCCAACGTGCTTATGATGATTTTATCGCCGTTGCAGAAGAACTTATTGAAACCGGTATCACAAGCCCCAAACACCTTGGCATCAGAGGCGGTTCCAACGGCGGACTATTAATGGGAGTTATGACAACACAGCGCCCTGACTTGTTTAATGCAGTTATCTGCGCTGTACCACTGCTCGATATGATGCGATATCACACCTTGCTCGCAGGAGCTTCTTGGATGGGCGAATATGGTAACCCAGACATACCCCAAGAGCGCGCTTATATTCAGCAATACTCGCCTTATCAAAACCTTGACGCCACCAAAGAATACCCTGAAGTATTTTTCTATACATCTACCAAAGATGACAGAGTACACCCTGGCCACGCCCGCAAAATGGCGGCAAAAATGACCGCAATGGAAAAACCTGTTCTCTACTATGAAAATATAGACGGTGGCCATTCAGCTGCAGCAAATTTAAAGCAACGCGCCTTCACCGATGCGTTGCAAGTTGTTTATGCACTTCAGAAGTTAGCGGATTAACGCCCATAAGTAACTAAACCAAAGCATCAGATAATTTCACCTGCGTCATACACCCCTTTGCACTAACTTTGGCTAAACAATAGTGAGGTAGGCATATGGTAGAAATCAGAGAAGCCCAAGCAGAAGACTTTCAGCAAATATGGCCAATATTCGAAAGTATTGTCCAAGCAGAAAATGCTTACGCATATGAGCCCGATACAACTCAAGAAGAAGCCTTCGTCATCTGGATGACAAGGCCGGTTAAAACATTTGTCGCCGAAGATAATGGGGCTATTATTGGCAGCTACTATATTGCTGCTAATAAATCTGGCCCAGGCAAGCATGTAAGTAATTGCGGGTATATGGTTTCTGAAAAGGCGCGTGGTCAAGGTACCGCCCGATTGATGTGTGAACATTCACAGAAGATTGCCGTCGACCTCGGCTTTAAAGCCATGCAGTTCAATATGGTCGTTTCCTGCAACTCCCCAGCTGTAAAACTCTGGCAGAAGTTGGGGTTTGAAATTGTAGGAACAATTCCACGCGCCTTCAATCACGCAGACCTAGGATATGTTGACGCCTATGTCATGTACAAATGGCTTGTGGATTAAATCAGGTTAAGCCACACCGATTGAGCTTGCGTCCCTTTGGTGCAATTGGCAATGTATGCGCAAGCAAACAATCAAACTTAAAAAAAGAATAGATCAGGGGAACACGATGTTGAAACAAATTATGCTAGGCACTGCACTTGCTGCAACTGCCTTGTCTCCAACATTTGCGGCAGACAAAAATATGCCGTTCGGTGATGTCGCACTCGATATTTACCGTACAGCTGTTGAAATGCCGACAGCAAAAGGCCACGGCCAAGTACCTGCACTCGCGAACTACCTTGCAGACAAATTTCGTGCAGCTGGTTTTGCTGAAAAAGACATCCATGTACTAACGCTCGGTGAAACAGCGTCACTTGTTGTTCGCTATCCAGGAGACGGGTCATCAGGCAAGAAACCAATTAGTATTTCTGCCCATATGGATGTTGTTGAAGCCAAGCGCGAAGATTGGGAGCGCGACCCCTTCAAACTAATAGAAGAGAACGGCTACTTTTTCGGGCGTGGCACGTCAGACGACAAAGCTGGCATGACCGCTGTTGTAACCAACTTCTTACGTCTAAAGTCAGAAGGCTGGGTGCCAAACCGTGACCTCGTCATCGCGTTCTCTGGTGACGAAGAAACCGGCATGTTAACGACGCGTGCGCTTGTGAAGGAGCACATCAATCTAACAGACAGTGAATTTGTGCTCAACGCGGACGCCGGCGGCGGGACTATTCCTGAAGATAATGGACGCCCCGCAAGTTACGGAATGCAAGCTGCTGAGAAAACCTATGCCTCATTTGAGCTGACGGTCCGCAATCCGGGCGGCCATAGCAGTAGGCCCCGCCCAGATAACGCCATCTACGACCTAGCTGATGCTATCAAAAAAATTCAAGCTTACAAATTTCCTGTGCGTCAAGATGAACTCACTCGTGCCTACTTTAAAGGTACTGGCAAAAATACTGGGGGCGACCTCGGTAAGGCAATGCTCGCATTTGCTGAAAACCCAGCAGACGAAAGGGCCATCAATACCCTGCGTGCCAATTCAAGTTTTGTTGGTACCCTTGGCACAACATGCGTTTCAACTATGCTGCGCGGCGGGCACGCAGAAAACGCCCTGCCGCAGTCGGCCACAGTCACTGTAAACTGCCGCATTTTCCCAGGTGAAGGCGTTGCCGCAACAGAAGCAGCCCTGAAACAAGTTATCGGAAACGATGATGTTGAGTTCAAACTGATTACAGATGCTACAGAAACAGACCCTTCACCGCTTAGAGACGATGTACTTGTAGCTCTTCAAACAGCAGTAGACGTGAATTACAAAGGTCTGGAAATTATTCCAGCAATGTCATCTGGTGGTACAGATGGGATGCATTTCCGCGCAGCGGGCATTCCAAGTTACGGTGTTAATGGCATCTACATGAAATCTAGCGATAGTTTCGCACATGGCCTCAATGAGCGCCTACCAGTCGCGGCCTTTTATGGTAATCTCGAGCATTGGTACGTGCTTCTAAAGGCTATTGCTAGCTAAGTAAAAAATGGCGACAGGGAAACCCTGTCGCCATACCTATGTTTTAAATCAGTCCTGTCAATCTCTGGGTTCCACCAACGAAAATATATCTTCGACCGAGACACCAAAATACCGCGCTATCTTGAGCGCAATAAGTGTTGAAGGGACAAACCTACCAACTTCAATGGTACTGATCGTTTTCCTTGATACACCAATGATGTCTGCAAGAGCACCTTGACTAAGCCTGTGCTCAGCGCGGTATACGCGGATGCGGTTATCGAGCCCCCCGCTCATGCGCTTTCCCCACCAAAATCATCATACTCCTCATCATCGCTGCGGCTCATGAAAAAAAAGCTTATACTTAGAGAAAGTAACAACACCGTTAACACAGCACGAACATATACAATAGCTGGCAAATCAGGATATATTTCACCGCTGACGAGCTCTAAAAAGATAAGGAAGACAAACGTTGCCGCAAAAGCCGTTTCACAAGCCTTTCTATATACATCTATAATGAAACCACTCTGATCCAAAAAACTTTTGCCACATGTTTTTCGGTATCGAACAAACTTAATAAAAAATGGCAACACAATGGCAGACCCAAGAACCGCTAAGCCAATTTTAACTGTGTCCATAGTAGCGACCATTTCTACCGGCATAAAGTAACTGGCGGCCCCCACCCCATAAGAAAAAGAAAGCACAAAGACACCAAGAGTAGTGAATTGCAAAAACCGATCAATGAACTGCGCCGCTGTTTCTTCTCTTTTTTTACTAAGCATGCCTGTTCTCCATGTGTATTTTAGTGCTCAAATTGATAACTAAAGGTTACATATAGATGCGTAAAGGTTTCATGTCAAGCGACGTTACGAAATACCCTTAAAGCAACGATAGCTGACTAACAGTCATGCCGAGATTCGGCAATTGCCAATCAATGGGGCTTTTGCCGTTATCTTCCAAATAAGTATTGGTTTGGGAGAAAGGCTTGCTACCAAAGAAGCCTCGATAAGACGAAAGCGGTGAAGGGTGCGGTGACCTAATAACCAGATGTCTAGACCCATCAATTTTGGCCCCTTTCTTCTGTGCATAACCACCCCATAGAATGAAAACCAGATTATCGTGCTTGTCATTCAGCTCGGTAATGACTGCGTCTGTAAAGGTTTCCCAGCCCCGCCCTTGATGTGAGGCAGCTTCATGAGCTTCCACAGTCAAGACAGCATTTAGCAACAGCACCCCTTGCTCTGCCCAAGACAACAAATATCCATGGCCCGGTTGTATAATACCGATATCTTCAGCCATTTCCTTATAGATATTTACAAGAGATGGCGGCGTCTTGACCCAGGGTTGCACGGAAAAACAGAGCCCATGAGCCTGCTCCGGTCCATGGTAAGGATCCTGACCAAGGATCACAACTTTTACTTTATCTATAGGTGTATGATTAAGGGCGGCAAAATACTGACCATCCGCCGGATAGACTTTTTTTCCCGCATCCTGTTCCGACTTTAGAAAAGCGCTAAGCTGAACCATATAAGCTTTGGAAAACTCAGCATGCAGCACAGTTCTCCAGCTTTCTTCTAGCTCAGAACTTCTTAACACCATTTCCCCCATATCTTATCCCCTAGTAACTATCCCCACCCTTTTGCCACGGCGGTCGTGTTCAATCAAAAAGATAATAAAGCTTGATTGCGTGCATGTTGATGCATATATAAAATCCATGACGTTGGAACAAGATTTGACATATCTATTTGAGCAGATGGACAGCAAGTTTTTCAAATCACTTGCTGAACCAGTTCGCTTGGACATTCTCAAACTGATGATGGTGCATGGCGAAAGTGACATCGCAACCCTTGCCGCACAACTGCCACAGGACCGGTCCGTAATCTCCCGTCATCTAACAAACATGGTAGAGGCTAACATCCTCGCTGTCCGCAAAGAAGGGCGGCATATGTATTACACTCTCAGACGGGACCAGTTCGTCAACCGATTTGAAGATATATTGGCGGCCATAAAACAATGTGCCACTCGAGATTGCTGTTAGCCAGGGCATTTTTTTATCATAATAGGTGCATAAATGCGCATCTATGCACAAAAAGATACAGATAAATGGAACACCTCAATACAATAACAGTTATAGGATTATTGCTCCTGTTTGGCACACTAGAAATCCTCACCGGAGTGTGGCGAACACCAAACCGTCGGAAAGACGATTGGATCATCGATATCATTTCCATGAGCCAGCTTGCCTTTCTTATTAAACCCGGCGTTATTATCGGCACTGCATTCATGATGTCATGGGCCGCACCGTCGCTGCACGGTACATTGGCGGGGCTGAACTTCTGGTGGGGTTTACTTCTTTTCATGATACCTGATGACTTCCTCCGTTATTGGTATCATCGTCTTGCTCACGAGAACCAGAGCTTCTGGCGTTGGCACCGCACCCATCACACAACGCCTAGCTATCATGTTTCAGTCTCATACAGAGACAACTGGCTATGGCCCGCATTTATGCCAGGGTTATGGTGGGGTGCAGCACTTGTTTACATGGGGCTAGGGCTTGAGTTCATTATCGGTACAACCATAGTTGCGGCACACAATGTCTGGATACACAACGGACTCGACTTTGACCGCAAACTTTACGCCATACCCATCATCGGAAAAATTTACAGTGCTTCAGAGTATATTTTCCAAAGCCCGGCACAACACCGTGCCCATCACGGCCTCGGTGAAGGTGGAGTACCCTTTGGCAACTACGGCCAACTACTTTTCATTTGGGACACACTTTTTGGTACAGCGACTTTCCCGAAAGCAACACGACCTGAAAGATATGGTGTCATTCACGAAACATACGATTCTTGGCAAGCACAATTATGGTGGCCTTTCGTCAAATCAAACAAAGAAGGCAGCGACATCGGCTAACCAACCTAAAGTCGCCTCTCTCGGTGTGGAATAAAGACTTCACACCGGCGACACTATTACGTGAAGCGATGTACAATAATGCCATTACATTAGATTTTCTATCACAAAGCATCAAATCGGCACCTATTTCGCAAAAGCAATAATCACAAGGCGTTGATTTTCTAAAAATATCCATAAGTAGGTTTATAATTTCTAATTATACTATTTATATAGATTATTAATATTGCATAATTATACTTATAACGACTTTACAGTAAATATTTTCTATTTGAATAAGCAACTTCTTCTCGTTTGTCGTTAGAACAACACCCCCCTACTTTAAGCACCATTAGTTAGTTCCGCTTTCCTTGAAAATGGCGGGACAACTAAAATGCGTAAATGGAGAAACTGTCATGGCGAATATTCCGGTTTTTTTAACAGCCGAAAAACACCACATTCTTATTGTGGGTTCAACAGCTGCTGCTATGGCAAAAACTGCTCTATTTATGGACACTGGTGCACGCGTCACAGTTGTCAGTCCTGGCGCAGATAATGCACTAAGTGACGCAGGCCTCACTGAAGACGGCATTGGCAGCAACAAAATCACTGCACAAAACCGCCCTTTCCGGGAAGATGACCTATCTGACAAGACAGTTGTATATATCGCCACTGACGATGAACTCACGGAAGAGCGTGCACTACGCCTCGCCAGTTCTCGCAAGCTACCTGTTAACGTGGTCGACAAACCTGCGAAAAGCAGCTTTACAACGCCAGCACAATTTAATCGCGGGCCGCTACAAGTTGCGTTCTCATCTGGTGGTGACGCGCCTGTCTTTGTTCGCCGCCTTAGAAATAGCCTTGAGCAAATCACGCCGCCATCGCTTGGCGTTTTAGCGCGGGCAGCAGGCAAGGTCAGAACAAAGATCAAAAACATTATTCCTGACGGCACACGTCGCCGCCTTTTTTGGGACCGACTTTATGATAATGCCGGAAAATATGCCGACCTAAAAGCGGGTGATGTTGAAGGCTTAATCATTGAAGCCGCTAAAAACCACCGTGTTGGTGCGACCTCAGGTCAAGTTCAGCTTGTTGGTGCAGGCCCAGGTGACCCTGATTTATTAACAATCAAAGCACACCGTGCTCTTCAGCAAGCTGACATCATTGTTTACGATCGCCTCGTCAGCAAAGATGTAATCGCTCTTGCACGCCGTGACGCAGAACTTGTTTTTGTGGGCAAACGCGAAGGTAACCACGGCATTGGCCAGGATGGTATCAATGACCTGATCGTGAAAGAAGCGCTAGTAGGCAAACGCGTTGTGCGCCTCAAAGGTGGCGACCCAATGCTTTTCGCTCGCGCTGGTGAAGAGCTACATGCACTGCGCGCCCATGATATCCATACAGAAGTTATTCCGGGCATCAGTGCCTTCCAAGGTATTGCTGCAAGTACGCAAATCCCAATGACTGACCGCGAGCATTCAAACTCGCTAACACTTGTTACCGGCCACCTGAAAGACGGCACTTATAAAGACTGGGCACGACTTGCGGGTGAAGACCAAACGCTAGCGGTTTACATGGGCATAAAAAGCGCACCTCTAATTTCAGCGGGCCTTATCAAGTACGGCGTAAGCGGTTCCACTCCAGTTGCTGTGGTCGAGAATGGCACACGCGCTAATGAGCGCCGCTTTTACGGCACCCTTGGTAACCTACCAAGCCTTGTCGCGCTTAATGCGGTCAAAAGCCCAGCACTTTTACTCATCGGCGACGTTGTCAGGAACGCCGCCGACCTTGCACCAACAGAATTTGATACGCTGCTTCAAGCAGCGACTGCGTAAAGGAGTAGTCAGTAATGGCTAAAAAACTCAAAGGGCCACAAATGATCCTCGCCAACTATTTGGATGACGGTCGTGTTGTATTTTTCACAGAAGATGGTGGCTGGAGCCCCATCCCAACTGATGCAACATATGCTGATGATGAAGGCGCGGATGCACTACTTGCACGCGCCAACCAAAGCACAAAAGAAAACCTCATCGTTGGTGCTGAGCTTATTGGTGCCACTATTACGGATGGCAGGCCTTACCCTTCTCACATCAAACATGTGATGCAAGCGAAAGGCCCAAGTGTGCGTACTGATCTTGGCTATCAAGTTTCTACAGATTGGGAGGCACGCTAATGTACGCCTATGATGCATATGACCATGCGCTTGTAAAATCACGCGTTTCAGAATTCCGTGACCAAGTTGAGCGCCGTGTTAAAGGTGAGCTAACGGAAGAAGAATTCCGGCCATTGCGCCTTATGAACGGCCTTTACCTGCAACTACACGCCTATATGCTTCGTGTGGCCGTGCCTTATGGCACCATGTCTGCTGACCAAATGCGCCGCCTCGCACATGTTGCACGCAAGTATGACAAAGGCTACGGTCATTTCACTACACGCCAGAACATTCAATACAACTGGCCGAAGCTCAGTGAAACACCCGACATTTTGGATGAGCTTGCTGAAGTTGAAATGCATGCCATTCAAACATCCGGAAATTGCATAAGGAATGTAACAACCGATCAATTCGCTGGCGCAACTGCTGACGAAGTGGCAGACCCGCGTCCTTATGCTGAATTACTGCGTCAATGGTCGACATTTCACCCTGAGTTCAGCTTCTTGCCGCGCAAATTTAAGTTTGCAATCACGGGTGCCGCAACTGACCGCGCCGCTGTTAAATGGCATGACATCGGCCTTATCGTTAAGAAAAACGAGGCTGGTGAAATCGGGTTTGAAGTTATCGTCGGCGGCGGCATGGGCCGGACACCAGTGATTGGCAAAACCATCCGTGAGTTCCTGCCAGAAGCTGATTTCCTCAGCTATCAGGAAGCGATCTTGCGCGTCTATAACGAGCATGGTCGCCGTGACAATAAATACAAAGCTCGCATCAAAATCCTTGTAGAAGCAACAGGCATTGATGAATTTCGCCGCCAAGTTGAAGAAGAATGGCAGCGTATCAAACACATCCCTATTGATGTGCCCGCGGAAGAAGTTGCACGTATCAATGCGTTTTTTACACCGCCTCCGCTACCCGTTCTTGATGACAATGTGCCGTCAATAGATGACCTAGCTAGCAAAAATTTCGTGTTTGCGTCTTGGCTCAAAAACAACACAAACCCCCACAAAGTGCCGGGCCATGTGAATGTGACAATCAGCTTGAAACCGCACGGCGGTATTCCGGGCGACGCTACTGACGCGCAAATGGATTTGGTCGCAGCCCTTGCTGACGAATATAGCCAGAGCGAAATTCGGGTAAGCCATGAGCAAAATTTAATCTTGCCACATGTAGCAAAAAAGGACCTCCCCGCTATCTGGACTGACCTAGATGAAGCCGGCCTTGGCACTGCAAACGTAGGCTTGCTGACTGACATGATTGCATGCCCTGGGCTGGATTACTGTGCGCTTGCAAACGCACGTTCCATCCCAATTGCACAAGCAATCACCAAGCGCTTTGACGATATGAAACGCTTGCAGGATATCGGGCCACTGAAGGTCAAAATGTCAGGCTGCATCAATAGTTGTGGGCACCACCACGCTGGCCATATCGGCATTCTTGGTGTGGACCGTAAAGGTGAAGAATCGTACCAGCTTTTGCTTGGTGGTTCAGGCGCAGAAGACGCATCAAAGGCCGCAATTCTTGGGCCTGGCTTTGATGAACACGCCATTGTGGATGCGCTTGAAAAGGTTGTTGCTGTTTATCTCGGCGAGCGTGAAGAAGGCGAAGAATTTCTCGCAACTTACCGCCGTATTGGCCAACAAGTATTTAAGGAGGCGGTTTATGACGCTGCTTAGTTTAAATGGAACTGTCCCGGGCGACTGGGGCCTTCTAGAAAAAAACGAAGCTCCCACTGAAGGCGCAAATGTTGCTGTGCCTTTAGCGCGCTTCTTGAGTGCCAAAGAAGAGTTTTTTGTGAGCGCAGGTGCCGTTGGTGTGCTTATCGACACAGAAACCAGCTACACCGACCTCGCACCACTTGTTAACAAGCTCTCGTTTGTCGCGATCAACTTCCTGGCCTTCACAGATGGTCGAGGTTTTTCGCTCGCGGTTCGGCTGCGCAAAGACCTCGGTTTCAAAGGTGAAATTCGCGCAACGGGTCACGCAATTCCTGACCAAGCACTTTTCCTTCTGCGTGCAGGGTTCGACACTGCTGATGTCGCTGATGAACGCAAAGAAGCGTTTGAAAATGCCTTATCGCGCTTCAACAGTTTCTATCAAGCTGACTATCAAGGCCGCGCCTCTGTTGCGCATCAGCGCCACACACAGTCAGAGGAACAAAGGAAAGCCTCATGACAGCGCAAACTGCCCTAAAGGAAACCACGCTCTTTGACCCGCTCGCAACAGTTGACTATCTCGATAGTCGCTATGCGAATAGTTCACCGAGCCAAGTGATCGAAGGCGCCCTCAAGTATTTTGGGGACAAATTCGCTATCGTGTCTTCCTTTGGTTCAGAGTCTGCTGTGCTCTTGCATCTCGCGGCGCAAGTGTCAAAAGACATCCCCGTGCTGTTTCTCGACACCGGCAAACTATTCGGTGAAACCAAACGTTTCCGCGACAGGCTAACAGAAGAATTTGGCCTAACAGACGTGCGCACCATATCCCCTGACCAAAATGACCTGCAAGCCGAAGACCCAAAAGGTGCGCTTTGGACCAAAGACACCAACAAGTGCTGCTATATCCGCAAGGTGCGCCCGCTTGATCAGGTACTGGACGGTTTCCATGGCTGGGCATCTGGTCGCAAACGTTTTCAGGGCGGCGTACGCTCGCTATTACCGCAATTTGAAGCAGGTGATGGCCGGGTAAAAGTAAATCCGCTCGCGTTCTGGAACAAAGAAGACGTCACCACCTACCTAGATACAAACGACCTGCCGCGCCACCCACTTGTTGCTGAAGGCTTCGCATCCATCGGGTGCATGCCCTGTACAGACCGCGTGCAAGAAGGCGAAAGTGACCGAGCAGGTCGCTGGCGGGGCCAAGCAAAAGCTGAGTGCGGTATTCACCTAAGCTTAACTGAAAATTCACGCATTTTATCCAGCAAATAAAAGCTCTTTAAATTCCCAGTTGCCTCACTATATTCAAGAAACCTTACTTTGACTATGGTGTCGCCCCTTCTTAAATGGCATTGTCGTTAGCGTGATATTAATAAGTTTTTCTTACCTATAAGAAACAAACAATATTGTCAGGAAGAAGCATGAAACGGTCCCTTTTACCCCTCAATGCCTTACGCGCCTTTGATGCTGCTGCTCGGCACATGAGCTTCAAGCTTGCTGCTGACGATCTGTCTGTGACACCAGCCGCCATCAGCCAGCAGATCAGGTCACTAGAGGATTTCCTCGGCGTCGAACTATTCCGCCGTACCAACCGGTCGCTTGTACTAACAGAGACGGCGCAGCTTTCGCTCGCGCCGCTGAAAGAAGCATTTGAGCGTATGGAAGAATCTGTAGACATTCTGACAGATGCCAAATCCTCAACTGTCCTTAAAATAAGCGTATCACCTTCGTTCGCGAGCAAATGGCTTGTGCCGCGCCTCGCTAATTTTTATGAGCGCCGCCCAGATGCCATCGTGAAAATCGAAGCAACAATGGATATCACTGACTTTAACGCCGAGGATACACACCTCGCCATTCGCTACGGCAGAGGCGAATATGCCGGTTTGTATTCCGAAGAGATTTTGAGGGAAACCATCTTCCCTGTGTGCGCACCAGGTGCAATGGGCAAAGATGAATGCTGCAAAACTGCATGCGAAGTATTGCAACATACACTTATTCATGACGACAGCTTCGTTGAGGACCACAGCGCCCCCAATTGGTCCATGTGGTTAAAAGCCGCTGGTGTGACGCCACCAAACGGTGTACCTGCCCTGCATTTCAACAATAACGCACTAGCAATTGAAGCCGCAGCAGCAGGCCGGGGCATTGCGCTAGCACGTTCAGTTATCGCGGAAGAAGACATTAAAGCAGGCCGACTTGTGAAACCTTTCGGCGAGGGTGTACCCGTTGACTTTGCGCATTATATTGTATGCCCCGAGGACAAACTGAAAAATGAACGCGTGCAAGACTTTATTGATTGGCTGCGTGAAGAAACCGGCAGTTACCGGGATGATAACACTGTTTTAGACGCATAGGCTTTTTCTTCGCGACAGAATAAGTCCTGATAACGTCAAACATCGAACCAAAAACCTGAATTTTAGGTGTTTACGTCTATATTTACTTCGAAATCAAAAATGTGTACCCTCCTTTTTTCTAAGGTCGAATTGTAGAGATTAGGGTATATTTAAGTCATGAGTGCAACTGAACAACTAACTAACATTGAAGCTGCCATTCAATCTTTGCTTCAAGGGGAGTACGACAACGTACCAGAAGGTACTTGCCTACACACAACCATGCTGCGGCAACTTGCTGACCTCCACTTAACAAGAATTGACCGAACACTAGCGCGTGCCGCAGATATGTCAGTAACAGCAAACAAAGGCGTGACCGGCGTTGCTGAAATGATGCGTGAAATTGGCGAAATTGACGGCCAGTCCCAAGCTATAGCAGCCGCAGTTGAAGAACTTTCAGCTTCAGTCGGCACCATATCTGAAAGCGCAAACAGCGCAGCATCTGAAGTCACTAGTGTTGCAGAAAGCGCAAACACGGGCCTAGGCGCCGCACAGCGCGCTCAAGACACAATGGTCGAAATTACAGAGTCAGTTAAAAATTCAGCTAGCAAAGTCGACGACCTATCTGCGGCCTCAGAAGAAATTGGCACCATCGTTAAAGACATCGAAGACATTGCCAAGCAAACTAACCTACTCGCGCTCAACGCTACGATTGAAGCCGCCAGAGCAGGAGAAGCAGGTAAGGGGTTTGCGGTTGTAGCCAGCGAAGTCAAAAGCCTTGCAAACCAAACTGCTACTGCAACAGAAAATATCCGGGGCCGCATTGCAAACCTTCGCACCGAAATGAGTGGTATTATCGAAGCAATGCATGAAGGAAACCAAAAAGCTACCGCGGGTCGCGAAGTAATCGACGCCTCGACTAATGAAATGCGCAATATTTCTCATCAAGTGGATATGGTTTCCAGCCGCATGCAGGAGATTAATGACATTCTGGAACAACAAGCCGCGGCATCACAGGAAGTATCAGCTGGCGTTACCAAAATTGCTGCTATGAGTTCGAACAATGTAAAGCAAATCGAAACAGTTATTTCAGTTCTCGAGGAAACTGAGGCACCAATCGTAGAAAGCATCAATGAGCTTGTCATTGGCGGAGGTAAAACAGCAACTATTCATGCCGCCAAATCCGATCATATGATTTGGATGCGGAAACTTGCACAAATGCTTGCAGGCCGAGCTGTGCTTAATCCTGACGAGCTTTCTAGCCACCACAATTGCCGTTTGGGGAAATGGTATTATGCCCAACAAGACCCAAGCTTCACAAGCCTGAAGGAATGGTCAGAAATTGAAGCGCCCCACAGCGAAGTCCATAAAGCAGGCATCGAGGCTGCTCGCTTGTATAACGCAGGCAACATCAATGAGGCGATTTTGGCTGTTAGAAAAGCTGATGCCGCTTCCAAAAATGTTGTGGCTTTGCTGGACCGAATTGGGAACATTATTGCAACCGGTAAGAATGACCAACCAGATGATGTGGAGCTATTTTGAGTTCAAAACTTGCTCTCGAAGCGTTTTTTAAATCGGGGCTGGCGCTACTTTCAAAAGCCGCCATCAAAAACGTAATCAACATTGGTAAGCAGCTTATACGAATGAACAGCTAGGGAGTCCTCTGTGAAAAATAAAAATTTGTATTTAGCTCTTACTGCAATTGTTGTGTCGGCGGTTATCGCATTTCGGTTTTTCACCGCTGATTGGCAAGAAGAGTACTTTGCAAGCGTAGTAAAGGATCACTTTGCAGCTGTTGTAGGCTTACCTGCCATCGCAATCTGCTCATTCATATTGGTGACCGTACTTGAACAAAGTGCTGGACCTGTAAAGTTTAAAGGGTTGGGGTTCGAATTTGATGGCTCTTCCGGGCAAATTGCTATGTGGCTCGCATGCTTCATGGGCATGGCAGCGGCCTTGAAAATGTTGTGGTACCTGCCAACAGGCAACACTCCGTCCTACCCATTCATCTTAGGTTCGGTTTTGTATCTATAATCAGCTTCTTTTGTGACAAGCGCGGCAGATCATAGTATCAAGCGCTATCTGTTGGTATTCTACGGGAAGAAGTTGCTCGCACATGGACTATGAAATTACTAATTTAACCGAGTTTGGCTGGGGGCCTTTTTATTCGTCGCAATTGGAAGCGGACGAGCTGACAGCAACGGTGCCGGTTAAGGTTGTCGAGACACATAGAGGCAAAGTACGCATCATCGGGCAAGATGTTGACACACTTGTCACACCCTCCATAGGTGCGGACGACGACGGCATCACCATTGGTGACTGGATGCTGCTCAATAGTGAAACCCTGCAGCCAGCGCGATTGCTGGAGCGTAAGAGCCTAATGCGCCGCCGCGCGCCGGGCACAGACCGCAAGTGGCAGCTTATTGCCGCCAATATTGATACGCTGTTCATTGTCTCTTCCTGCAACGACGAATTTAACGTAGCGCGGCTGGAGCGGTCTTTAGCACTTGTGCTGGATGCTGGCATTACACCTGTACTTATCCTCACCAAATCTGACCTGGCAGCATCGGTTGAGACCTATGTTGACACGGCTGCAGAATTGCTGGACGGCCTAGTGATTGAAGTATTGAATGCCCGCGACGGGGACAGCGTGAACGAACGCCTTGCGCCTTGGTGCGCCAAGGGACAAACGGTTGCGCTTATCGGCTCATCGGGGGTTGGTAAATCTACACTAACCAACTCGCTCACTGGCCATGAAGCAGAAGCCACGCAAGCGATACGCGAAGATGATGCCAAGGGGCGCCACACCACCACCAGCCGCAACCTGCACCGTTTGCCATCAGGCGGGTGGTTACTCGATACACCCGGCATGCGCGGCGTTGAAGTAACCGACGCCCGAGACGGCATTGAGCAAGTGTTTGCCAATATTGTTGCCTTTGCTGAAAATTGCCGTTTCCGCGACTGCAAACATGACAGCGAGCCCGGCTGCGCCGTACAGGCCGCCTTGAAAGCCGGCGAAATAGACGCCAAACGGTTTAAGCGTTGGAAAAAGCTGGACGCGGAAGAATCGCACAATTCAGCCAACATTGCCGAGCGGCATGTAAAGGACCGTGCACTTGGCAAACAAATCCGCAACGCCATCAAACATAAGAAAAAGCAATTTAGGGATTAGCCCGGAGATTTGTTTTTTCGTAGTACCAAGAAGCAGGCCGTCGACAAACCAGCTGCCGCAAACATCATACACATGACCATAATTTGGTACCTTACCGCAATCAGCGGCGACACACCTGACAGGATTTGACCTGTCATCATACCCGGCAAAGAAACAAGTCCTACCGCAAACAATGAGTTCGTGATGGGTATGAGCGCGGTTTTAAAGGCCGTACCGCGCGCCTTGGTATAGGATGCACCACCTTTCAGCTCCGTTTCAAAGCGTTCAGTCGCGAGGCTGATTGCTGTCATAGAGCCACCAAAGATCATGCCCGCAAGTGGGATCATATATTTGGGCGCATGCCAAGGGTCAAGCGCCAGTACACCTTGAGTGACAACAACCAGTGTGACACCACCGCCCAGCGCAATTGACAGTAGCGCCGCCCCATACAACGCCCGTCGATTATTGGGTGATGTACGCAGAGCAATCCAGCTGGCAGCCAGCGCCATGACCGTTAATACCGTGAGCACAATCCAGCCGCTTTCCGTTGCAAAAAGATAGGTCAGGAAATAGCCAATCACCAGCAGTTGCAGCAGCATGCGCGCAAGGCCGTGCAGCGATTGCACACCTTCTTTTGACCAAACATGCAGTAGGGCAATAACAAATACCACCGGCACAAAAGCGATTGCCAGATGCCAGATGGAAATAGTCTCGACAGTGTCCATAAAGAGCCATTCCTTCCGAATAAAGCACCCTGCTTGTCTATTACCCCGATAGCAAATTAGCCGGCAGAAGTTTCGCCCGCAGCAGCAAGGGCGGCAGACTTTGTGGAGATTGCTATTTGATCGGCAACAGCTTCATTTCCAACAGCGCGCGACACATTCAACCCGCCAATAAGTGTCGAGAGCACAGCCCAAGACCGTGCTTCTTTTTCTGCCTGATCACACCCTGCCAATCCTTTAACCATCAAGCCAACGATTGTTTGCATTTTGCTAGTGTAAAGGGCATTCAAGGGGCCCTTCATGCGAGCGACCTCAGGTGTAAGGCTGGTCATAGCACACCCACACTCAAGGTTATCTCTGTGATCCTGGCCCAGATAATAGTCCGCGAATACTTTCATCCAAGCAGCACCATTTTCCTGCTGAAATTTAGGTAGATTTTCGATGACTTCATCGAGTCCTGCTCCAACAGCAAGCTCAAAGGCAGCATCTTTTGACCCCAAATGCGCATAAAAGGCCCCTGAGGTAACCCCCGCCGCTTTTGCAATACCGTCAACGCCAATGCCTGCATACCCGCTGCACCGAAAACTTCTGTCAGCCGCAGCTATCATGCGTTTTCTTGTTTCTTGTTTCTTGGTGCCAGTAGGCCTTTTTTCTGCTGTGTCGGTCATATTCTTCTCTTAATAATATAACGATCGTTATTTATATATTGACAATATAACGATTACTACATAATTAATTAAATAACGATCGTTATTTAATTTAACTCGCACTGAGCCAATGCCGCGCATCGCAGCAAACATGAAAGAAAAACCAATGAAAGCGTTTGTTTACACAGAACTGCAAATCTCATCCCCGATTGATGCTGCACCTTGGCAGGACATCAATGAAGCCATTAAAGCCGAGAATGGTTTTCTCAATAAAACTTGGTTATCCGGCGTCGGCACTCATTCTTTGGGTGGCCTATATGCCTTCGAAACAATCAAAGACGCCCAAAAATTTGTGACAGGCTATTTCCCAAATGAGGCCAAGAAATTCGGCGTAGCACAAACGACACGTATCTTTGATGCGCTCGTTACGGAAGAAGCCAGCCGCGATATGAACTCCCCTCATTTTGGCGCAAAACTTAGCCAGAAGCCGGGCGCCTATGTGTATACAGAAGTACAAGTTGGTGTGCCGTTTGGAACTGCGCCTTGGCGTGACCTTAATCCCACAATCAAAAAGCAAGCGGGTTTCCTATCCAAGACGTGGCTGTCGGGTATTGGCACCAATTCCCTTGGCGGTATTTACGCCTTCGACACGATCGAAAACGCACAGAAGTTTGCACTTGTGTATTTCCCGTCAGAAACAGCCGTACTGAACGCCGCTTACACAACACGTGTGTTTGACGCAGATGCCACCGAAACTGCAAGCCGCGATATGAACTCGCCGTTCTACGCCTGAACCCGCTCAAACCAGAAAGTTAAAATCATGAACAAAACCCTAGCACACCTAACAATGACTGGCCTGATACTGGCAAACAGTATTTCTGCCATGGCTGACGACAAACAATGCATGACCGTTGGCGGCACAGGCTTTGCCCAAGCCCTCAACGAGACCAACCTTGTTGCGTCCGTAACCGGTAGTTTCGCAGGCGGCGCCCGTGCTGTGGTCACCAGCCAACAAAAGACCCCGACCGGCCTGATCCTCGGTATGGAGCACTCTTTTTTCAACGATAGAGGCGGGCTTTTGAACACCAAGGACACGGCAACGCTGACTGACGTGTCTGGGCGTGAAAATATCTATATGCTCGAAATTTCCTACGATATTCAAACCGCGAGCGGTGCTTTCGCAGGCTTTGAAGGCGGGTTCAACAGCGCTGGCCTCATTGACTTTAACATCGGAAAAGTAGTGCTTCAGTATAGCGGCGAAATTTGCAAATAGCCATCTGGTGCCATGTGGGCCGTTCCATGTGGCACCTCTCTAAACTAACAGCAGGAAACCTATGACACATCAGCCCAAATCAGTTACGCCATACCGGCTACTTCATACCATGCTCCGTGTAAGCGACCTTGAGGTATCGCTCGCATTTTACTGCGATATTCTTGGCATGCGGATCCTCAGGCGCAGCGACTATCCGGAAGGCCAGTTCACACTAGTCTTCATTGGATACGAAGATGAAGCAAATGGCGCAGTGATAGAATTGACCTACAACTGGGCCCAAAAACCGCAGATCCCCGGCACCCTGTTCGGTCATATCGCACTTGCCGTTAAGGACCTTCAAAAAACTTGTACATCATTGGCAGAAAAAGGCGTGACAATCACACGTCAGCCCGGTCCGATGGCCTTCAAGACTACAGCACAGACAACACCCGAAAACATCGCCTTTATCAGCGATCCTGACGGGTGTGCGATTGAATTGATTGAACGCAGCTAATTCCTATAACCACGGTTGGCGCTCAGGCCGTTGCCCCATATATGTCCTGCCCAACAAGGATCCATCCGCCTGATAGAATAGCGTTGCCAACAATCAGCCCCCATTTCCCAGGCAGAGCCAAGGCAACACCTGTCCACCGTCGATCTGGTTCTCCCGCTATTCCAAAGCACCCTATAGGCATAGCCCTGACAGGGAAACAAAAACGGTTACCCCACCGACAGGTTTATAAAGGCCAAACCCACAGGATCATTGGCATAGCAACCGCGACAATCAAGATTTCGAGAGGCAAACCAACGCGCCAATAGTCACCAAATTGATAACCACCCGGCCCCATGACAAGGGCATTATTTTTGTGCCCGATAGGTGTCAGGAAGGCACAAGACGAGCCCACAGCAACAGCCATCAAAAAGCTATCTGGGTTGGCACCGAGCGCATGCGCAAGGCCAATACCGATGGGCGCCATCATCACGGCTGTCGCGACATTATTCATCAGGTCCGAGAGGGTCATCGTCACGATAAACAACAAGGCCAAAATAAACACAGGTGAGTTACCATCTGACAGGCTGAGGATACTCTCAGTAATCAGGATGGTGGCCCCTGTTGTTTCTAAGGCACCGCCGATCGGAATCATGGCGCCCACGAGGACAATAACAGGCCAGTCAATCGCGTCGTAAAGGTCCCGAAGCGGCACAATGTTAAAAAGGACCATGCCAAGGGCCGCAAGCGCAAGAGCCACGGTTAATCCAGCCATACCGAGCCCCGCGAGTGCAACAGCACCCGCCAGCAAGCTCACGGCAATCCAGGCTTGACTGCGTTTCCCCATCAGGAACCCGCGCTCCGCGAGCGGTAACATTTTAAGCCGCGCCATTGTATCCGTTATGCTGTCGGTGTCCCCTTGCAACAGCAAAACATCGCCTGACTGAAAAACTACTTTATGAAGCCGTTTCCGGATGGCTTTGCCTTGCCGCGAAACACCAAGCAAATTCATTCCATAACGAGACTTTAGGCGCAAATCACCACTTACACGGCCAACAATCCGGCTGTCGGCAGACACCACCGCCTCGACAAGAACCACTTCATCAGATGCGAACAAGCCTTTGTCTTTACCGAACGCCCCATTTGTTGCCAGACCAAGTTTATGGACAAAAACGTCCAGTTCCTTGGGGCCAGTCTCAAGCAGGATATAATCTTTTTCCCTGATGATAGTCGCCTTGGATGTTCGCAGGATACGCTTATGGTTACGAACAAGGCCCGCAATCCTCACATCACATTCAGCAGCAATCTCTTCAAGTTTTTCCATACGCATGTCAATAGCGGCGGAGCCTTCTGGCACCAGCACCTCTGCCACGTAGGCGTCAATATCAAACAGTTCCTCCGGTGCAGACTTTGCCTGCCTCTCCTTCGGGAGAAGCCGCCAGCCGATTAGCGCCAAATAGGCAATGCCTACAACGGCCACTGCGAGACCAACGGGCGCAAAATCAAACATGGAGAAAGGCTCACCCAGCGCGTCCTTACGGTAATTACCAATCACAATATTAGGCGGCGTACCAATCAGGGTAATCAAACCACCAAGAATGGACCCGAAAGAAAGTGGCATCAACAAAAGCGCAGGTGACCGGTTGGTTTTTTTTGCACTTTCAATGGTTGCTGGCATCAAGAGCGCAAGCGCGGCAACATTGTTCATCACTGCAGACAGAACAGCCGCAAAGCCCGACATGACACCGATTTGCCCCGCCAGATTCTTCATAGGCGGCACCACAATATGAGCGATACGGTCTATCGCGCCAGAGGCCGCGAGACCACGGCTCACAATCAACACAGCAGCAACGGTGATAACCGCCGGATGCGAGAAGCCAGTGAAGGCCACCTCTGAGGGCACAAGCCCGATAAGAACACACACCATCAAGGCCGAAAATGACACAACGTCATAACGCCACCGTCCCCATGCAAAAAGCACGAAAACACCCGCAAGAACCATAAAAAGGCTAATTTGATCAATAGACATACGGCAAGATAGTCATCTGGGCGCCGCCGTGTAAAGCTTTCAATTCCTTGGAGAAACTTTCTTCCCTGCCCGCTTACTCAGTCCCCAAGCACTGGCTCAACACCAAGTTTTCTGGCTTGATACCACCCGCAATATCATGCGCTGCCCGGAAACGCGCATAATAGGTATATTCAGTCAGTAGCGCACGCGTAATCATATTGTTGCTTTTGATAGCGGCATCGTAACTTTCGAAACCAAGTTTCTTTAACCTTGCTTCCGCACCGGCCTGAACACGCGCATCATCCGTAAAACTTGTGTAGGCCGAAAGCTCATTTGGGAAAATATGATCTAAAAACAAAGACCGTAGTTTAGGCTGCCGGTATATGCCAAGGCCTTTGGAGACAATCTCATTCTGCACACACTGCGCACCTTTGGTGATTGCAGTCTCCGTTAACCGCGCCCCGTAAGAGGGCTCCACACTAGCGGCAAGTTCCACAGCATAGCGATAATAAATTTCGGCAATTTTCGTTGTTGGTTTGGCAGCAGGTTCCTTCGTTTCTGTCGCATTATCACACGCGGTTACAGCAAAGCAGGCTAAGGCCAATAAAAGCCTTCCATAAAACTTAGGTTCAAATGTTTTCACAGCACGCCCCTATAATATAAAATCAGCCTCGGTTAGGTCAGCGATTGCTATATTGTGTAGCAGAACCGTTGCCCCTCCCAGATCAATCAGGAGGCCATCTGCCTGCTCTGTCATGGCATTTTGCACATCCGCAAATGCGGCAAACGCCACCTGTGTCAAATCAAGCTTATCCTGCCCAGTTGTAAAGTCAGTCACTACATCCTGCCCATTTGACGGGCTAAAGGTAAATATATCGCTACCGGCACCGCCCGTGAGCGCATCATTACCTGGGCCGCCATACAGCGTGTCATCCCCTGCGCCGCCGTCCACAGTGTCTGCCCCAGTGCCATTGAAAACCACATCATTCCCGTCACCGCCCTGAAGCGTATCAGCACCCGCAGCACCATAGAGCACATCATCGCCGCCCGCGCCGTTCAGCATGTCATCACCCGCACCGCCACCAATTGTATCACGTCCGCTTGCGCCGTGGGCTGTGTCATTGCCTGTGCCCACATATATAACACCGCCGTCCGTGCTTTCTGTTAGCGCCTCGCCTGCATCATAAGTGCCGCTTATATTCGCATCATCCCAGCCACCAGCGAGCACTGTGTCATCGCCGCTGCCGCCGTACAAAGTGTCACGCCCGTCGCCGCCAACCAGCAAATCCTTGCCCGCGCCAGCACCAAGTACATCGTTCCCGGCGCCGCCACTGAAATAATCAGCACCCGCATCACTTTTGCCTGCCCATACGGCATCAGCACCGCCGCCGCCCAGCACCGTGTCGTCCCCGCCGTTTGCAACAATATAATTGTCTGCATCATTGCCTTGCACAAAGTCATCACCGTCCGCCAACACCACGCGCTCTATCACGGTGGTGCGTGTGGTAAAAACTGTTTCACCAACGGTGAAATCAACGGTGCTGTCGGTGGGTGAGAAAATACGGTGCGTTGTACCAACATCAAGACCGCCGCCCGGTGTCAGATTAAGGGAAACCCCTTTTTTAGCTGTGTCGGTGATACGGATTGTATCCACCCCGCCCGCGTCAAACAGGCCCTCATACCGCTCAACAGCCGTATCATAATAGTATGTATCATCTCCGGCGGATGCGCTGTTAACACCGTACACCGCCTGCAGTGTTTCAATGTCATGCGCCAGCAACCCTGTGGGTTCTTTTTTCTCTACATTATAACCCTTCGCGGCATCATAGGTTATCTTATGATACTGAGGGTACATGGCCGTAAGTTGGCCGTTTTGGTAGGCCTCAGGCAGCACTGCAACATTCGGATGGTCAAAACCAAGGCTATGCAACACTTCATGATAACTGATGTAAGGGTATGGGTCGGCGTAGGCAAAAGAAACAAACCCGCCATTGATATGAGGGTACCATGCATATCCGTGTAGGTTTTCGTTCAGCAGGCCACTATTCTGGAAGAAATCAATGGTGGCGTCTTCCTCAACTTCACGGAAGGTAAGCTCCGTGACACCTTCCACTTGCTGGAGAATTTTCCGCATTAACTGCTGACCTTCGCCTGACAGCACAACAGGGTTACGACTCGACCACTGGTCAAAATCACTAAAGCTATAGGTCAATGATCTTTCCGACCAAACTTGGGGCCGGAGTATACCTGTAAATTGCGGATCGCTTATACCAAGCGACGCAAGTGTAACTGTTGGAAATGTGCCCATAGTCAGCCCCCTATCAAACCGAGACCAACTGACCATACTATGGATGTAATCACAAGAAAACAGCAGGAAGGAGGTGCGCTAGTTTGGTATTATGTCCCTAAAATTCCATGCCCGTTGGATCGGTATTGTTTATGGGATCATTGTTAGTATAGGCAGATGCTAAATTGAAAATGCGGCTACTGGTGAAAGGCAGCACCTTTCATCATACCCTCAAATTAACCCATAATGTTTCGTCGTATTCCCATATGAAGGTTTTTGAAAACGGCTCCCTGCAATCATACAGGGGGCCATATCACAAAAATCAAGTTTTGCAGGTAAGAACAAAGATATTGTATTTATCTACTCGGCACACTTGCTCCTTCGATAGAAGCTGAAGAAAAATATCGTAAATATTTTGATAACAAACTTCATATTCATCGGCCTCAAAAGAGAACTTGAGAACATTCTGCGATTCCAAATATGTTTCAAGACGTGACGGGTCAAAGCTTTCTGGTGCACTGCCTAACCTTTCCAAGACATCAACAATTACACCATCTTTTGGCCTTAAAAACCTGCACCCCAAACCATGAGGTTTTAAAGTCCATAAACACTCTTCCAACATTAAGGTATCACCAGAGCCAATGTTCTGAATGGCTTCTCTTTTATCCCAATTAGCTACAGGCCCATATTGTTGCTTCAAGCTTTCTATTAACTGCATCTGCAAATCAACATATTCTGCAATGACCGTTTCAATATTTATCAACTCACAAGCCTTCATTTGTTGATTAGCACCTTTCTGCATCACTGCATTTCGCCTTAAAGACTTCTTCTGCTCTTATCTTAGCCTGTTCTTCGCTAATGTTAGTTACATTTGCAGGTATTTCACCAACTCTTTCTCTTTGAGCAGCGTTTACACGGTGATGACCATCAATAATATACTGCGTGCCATCAGGTGCTCGCTCTAATTCTATAGGAGGAATATTGTCGTCTCCATTTCTGAATGCCTTACGAAGTCTTTTTATAACACTTCCTGTCAGGTCCCTCATTGGTTGAGTAGCTTTCAAAGCAATCGGCTTAACCATTTCGAGTGAAGTTTGGCCTATCTTTGAAGACGCGAAGCCAGCTATAGCCAAATCTTCAGGACCAGGAACAGCTAACAGAGCTACTGTAAGTGGTGCATATTTCAAAGTTTGAGACAAAGCTTGGCAACTACCGTGGCACCTTGGGTTTGTCATACTTTGTATCTGACCGGGCGTAGGAGCAGTACCCGCAAGTATTTGCGGAGGTAAAGGAGGAATACCATTTTTACCCGATGGATCCGTCATATTGACGGGATCGTTTTGTGTATAAGCTACTCTTCGCTTTTGGAAAATGATTTGACCAATTTGAAGTCTACCCCATTTTCTTTGTCCCCGAACCCCATGCACGGAATATCGCCACACCTTCCATTGCTAAAATTCAAGTCATTGGGGCGACCTGCCTTTTTTCTAAAACCTGTTTCAGCTGTTATGAACTGTTTATGTTTGTGAGCATTCAAAGCAAATTGCATTGCCAAAGGATGGTTATAAAAATCAACCAACCAGATATAGAAGTCATTGGGCCGATCAACCTTGCCGGTTACACATTCTTCACTACTGCAAAAAACATACTTTTCATCTTTTGTAATAACTATCGAATATGCGTAGTTAGCAACCCATACACCGTATAAATTGCTATTATCAATCGGGCCAGTTTGATCCTCGGAGGAGCAACCTGCACACAACAGAAGAATGCTACAGATTAAAACGTTTAGATATCCCTGTCTTATCATTTATGTACCTCTGGGATTGGAACACGCCAACGGTAAATTTGGGTATGCGTTGCGAAACGTCCTGAAGTGGGGTTCACAATCTTATCATGCCTCAATATATTTTGACCAGAAAAGGATTGCAAAGTGGTTTTATTTCTTCCCTCAAAAGTAGCAAATCCATTCGAAATGCTCACACTTACTCTTTCAGAAAAACTGCCTACTACATCTGCAATATCAATCCCATTTTTGGATTCTTGATAAGCATCTAATAAACCAAAACTTCTGTATTCACCCCCCCCGTGGTTCCGTGAATGATCCCCCATCAGGTATGTTGCCACTATTCTGAGCAGCAAACTTTGCCAATAAATCGTTCGATAGACCCTGAATGTACGGACTTTGCGAAAGTTCCAGTGAAGCGGCCGAATCTACATCAAAATCCAGAGATTTCTGATCCGAAGAAGAGAAAAAGCCCCCCAGTACCTGACGAGCCGACTGAGATATTGGTCCACTTTTACCCATCATTGCCCCCAGAACCAGATCATGCGCCGCATGTTCAGTCGCAACCTGCTCAATATTACACGGTGTCGTATCATTTATTGGTGCACACATCCCAGACGGGTCCGTAAGGTTTACTGGATCATTGTTAGTAAGTGCTGCCACGTACATCGTAGCAGCACTTTAATTGCTTATTCCTCGTGCGCGTGGGCTTCCATCGCTTCGTCGCTCGTGTAGGCATTACTGAATGCCCGCGAGAAGAAGAGTGAATTGATGAAAAGCTTCTCAGCGCCAAGGTACGTTGCGCGGAAGTTGGGGTTATCCGCAAACAAGATAACCGATCCGCGGCCCATACGCTCTGCGGTCATCATCGGCGTGCCTTTGATATCCTCAATACGCTCTGGTGATGTGTAACCAGAGAGAAGCGGCTGATCACTATAGATAGCCACACGCGCATACGGGTCTTTTGGGTTTTCAAGCTTGATTGATGTATTGCGGTTAGTTGCAATACGGTCCCGCACAATACCGAACGCCATTGGGTGCGTAATGTCGAGAACACTCTCAAACAAAGCGCCGCCAATTACATGCTCAGCGTCCTTCTGGCCTTTGTCAGCATACGCAAGGCGTGGCTCTGTACCGAACGCGAGGTCGGTCTTTTTGCCTTTGGCGTCCCGCAGCTTTTCAGCGGCCCATTTTGCGCCCTGACGGTGCGCCACAAACGTACCACCAGCCTTGACCCAGTCTTTTATCTTCCCTGTGTCTTTTTCAGAGAAACCGCCTGAACCACCAACAAGAATGATGTGTGTGTAACCACGCAGGTCAACATTCTTGAAACGCTCTTTACGAACAAGCGTAACTGGCATTTTCATTTTATGGTCAAGAAGGTGCCATACCTCACCAGCATCATAAGGGCTAACACCCGGCCCTGTGATGAGAAGCGGCTTAGGTGCTGTGAGGTCAGCCACACTGTTGCGGCCACCAATATCAGCGCCCACATTAAGTGTATGGCCGGATTTCACTGCGTGAACCGTTAGGCCATTTTCAAGCGCAAGTTTCTTTACCACCGCGTCAATCACTGCACTATCAACAGTTTGCAGATGCTTCTGCACAATTATGGCACCGCGAGTCATTTCTACTGTACCGCGTGATGTGACAACAGTTGTTGGTTTTTTGGTTGCCCGTACCATGATGCCTTGTTGCAGAAGAGCATTCACAGCTTTTGGTGCGTAATAATCAGACCAACGGAACATGTAGGCATAATCTGACTGATCAGGCACAGAGACAGTAATGCTTGTGCCCACAGCTTCAGCACCTAGTTTACCACGTAGACCAGATGTTACCTCACCGTACTCAAGACCGTATGCAAGCGGCAGGGTCCAACCAGATACATCATAGAAAACCTTGCTTGGGAACTCAGTAATCCGGTTAAAGAGCGACTTTGCCATACGGTACTGAGGCTGGTCCATTGGAACAATGAAACTTTCCTCGCCGTATGTGGCATCACCAGCTTTTACGCTGCCTGATACACGGTATGTTTTCACCTGATGGCGAGCTAGTAGGTCAAGGAAAGTATCCATACGTGCAGTGTCTTCTGGCGCACGGAACACATAGCCTTTTACTTTGTCAGTTTTTGCGAGCTTGTTTGCTTCCGCAAAGAAATTACGCTGATAATCATGCAGTTTGCCGCGCATCGCAGCAGCGCCTTCAATCGTTGAAAGGCTTGTACCAAAATGCGTTTGGATATTTTCTGCATAGGTTTTAATGCCCAAGCGGCCCTTGCGCGCAACACCCATTTGGGCACCGGCTTCAAAAAGAATACCAAGGGAACCATTCACCTGCGGGTATGTTGACCCTTTACCAATATAATAGTTATCGAAATCTTCCTCAGTGAAATAAAGCTTCCCTTCACTGTCGAGCCACTTGGTATGATAACCAGCTATTTCAACAAGCAGTTCGCGGCCTTTGGCAGGAATAAGCGGATACTTCCGCGCCGGGTCACCAGGATGGAAATAATAGCTGCTGTTTGCACCCATTTCATGGAAATCAGCAGAAACCTGAGGTTTCCATTCGTGCCACTTGGTTAGCCAAGCGCGACTTTCTGGCTGTGTTTGAAGGAGCCACTGGCGGTTAAGGTCAAACCAATAATGGTTTGTCCGGCCACCCGGCCACATTTGGTTGTGGATTTCATGGTTGCCGTCTATTGAGCGAACATTAGAGCCGTAGCCAGTAACCCAGTTTGCGCGGCGCGCGTGGCCGTCTGGGTTAAAGACCGCTGTGATAAGAACAACACTATTATCAAGCTGGTCTTTGGTTTTTTGGTCCTCAGCTGCCGCAAGGTGATAGAGCGTCGGGATAGCAGCATCCATGCCGCTTGCTTCCGCGCCGTGCACGCCGTAATTCAACCATGTAACAACAGGTAAATCATCAGATGCCATATCTGCTGTCGCAGGGTTACTGCGCGCCACGTGGGCAGTTTTAATCGCATCAAGCCGAGCATGATTTTCAGGCGACGTTACTGTGATAAACAGGATCGGCCTTTTTTCATGGCTGTAGCCAATTGTCTCAACCTGCATGCGCGGGCTTTTTTCCGCGAGCCGGCGTATATAAGAAACAAACAAGTCATGCCGAAGTGGCTGGTCACCAATATCATGGCCGAAAACCTCAGCCGGTTTCAGCACACTCTGGTCGTAACTAACCCCTTTAATCAGAAAGTAATCCAGCGGCTCTGCGCGCGAGCCCGCGCTCAACAGCCCAAACATAAAACAAACAAGCGAGCCAATGCTCAATAATCGTTTTGTCATTTTTCCCTCAATTCACCATTTATTTTCTTTAGCATCTTGGCCTAAAGACTTTCCTTAGGAAAGGCGTTATAAAAATTGAGCTATTCAAATATTTATGAGCCCCCCGAAAAAAAGCTATATTACAGCTCCCCATAGTCAATTGGCTGATTCTTATCGAGCGTATTGGCCCCCTCTGGCATTTCATACTTGAGGCCGTTACCACAGTTAAACAACACGACCTGTTCATCTTTACCAACACGCCCATCCAAAAGCGCAGAAAGGTAGGCAGCATAAGTTGCAGCGCCCTCTGGGCACACCAAGATACCTTCACGTGCGCCGATTTCTTGTCGTGCGCTTTCAATCGCATCATCGTCCACTGCAATTGCAAAACCACCGCTTTCACGAACTGCGTCAAGAATAAGGAAATCACCGACAGCGATTGGAACCCTTATACCTGCTGCAAATGTATGGGCACCTTGCCACAAGTCGGCGTGCCGTGCCCCGTCCTCAAACGCCTTAACGATCGGCGCACAGCCTGACGCCTGCACCGCGATCATTTTCGGTCGTTTTGAGCCAATCCAGCCAAGTTTTTCCATCTCATCGAACGCTTTCCACATACCGATAAGACCTGTGCCGCCGCCTGTTGGGTAAAAAATCGCATCTGGCACTGTCCACCCTAGCTGGGCCGCAAGTTCGAGCCCCATGGTTTTTTTACCCTCAATTCGGTAGGGTTCCTTGAGTGTCGAGAGGTCAAACCAGCCCATCGCCTCTTTGCCTTCGCCAACGATTTTTCCGCAGTCATTAATCAGGCCATTCACCCGCCAGACCTTGCCACCCATAAGGCTGATTTCTCGGATATTAGCATCAGGTGTGTCATCCGGCGCAAAAATATAGCTTTCAATACCTGCCCGTGTTGCATAAGCCGCCATCGCGGCACCCGCATTACCATTGGTTGGTAATGCAAGGCGCTTCAGGCCAAACTCCTTGGCCATTGCCACCGCAACGCCGAGCCCACGCGCCTTAAAGCTACCTGTAGGCATATGGCCTTCATCTTTAATGATGATTTCACCCGTTACGCCGTGGTCTGCCGCGAGTACGGGGCAAGGCATCAGCGGTGTGTCGGTTTCACCAAGGCGAATAATATTCTCATCCTGCGTAACAGGAAGCAGTTCCCGCCACTTCCAAAAACCGCCAGACCTTGCCCATATATCATTTTTGCTTATGGATGCTCTGATTCCCTCTAGGTCATAGCGTACAAGAAGGGGGCGCCCTTTACGCGACAAGCCATGTAATTCACCAGCTGCATAGTCACTTTCTCCAGAAATACCGCATTCAAGATGGCTAACAAATGACGCAAAATCTGACACGCTAAAATCCCTTTTAATTAATAAAGTTTAGCTTACAAAAACATGTATGAGAGAAAAAGACAAATGCCCATTATGTGAAGCAAATGCATTACCTTATTCCATAGCTGCATAGCTGAAAAAGATGATTTCACTTCAACCAGTTTGCCACCACACACTTCGCGCCCTATCTAACTTAAAAGAGCTTGCGCACCTATGCCGCTTTTGAGGCATTGAAGGCCGAAGATGAAACCAGAAATTTTGTCACTTACTAAAAAGGCAAACTTACTGATTTAAATCGAAGGCTCGCCCAAAACGGTGATAAACGACGACGAGCGAAATAACGGCACAAATGCCGCAGATGTGAGTTGGACACTTTAGTTATGGAAAAAGCACCCATTTCCTTTGAGCAATGGAGCCAGTGCGGAAAATATTTTGAATGGCGGGACCATAATGTCTTTTTCCAACGTGGCGGAAAAGGCGAAGTGTTGCTGATGATTCACGGCTTCCCAACCTGCGGGTGGGATTGGTGCTGGGTTTCAAAACATTTGTTAAACCGTTTCCATATGGTTGTGCCTGATCTGCTGGATTATGGCTTATCATTGAATGCGCGTCTTGCTGTTTGCAGCATTGCGGACCAAGCAGACATGCTTGAAGCCCTCATGAAACACCGGGGCATCAATGAAGTACATATTCTAGCACATAATGTCGGGGATACAGTGGCACAGGAACTGCTTGCCCGGCATAATAGCAGTGCGCTTTCTTTTCGCATCAAAAGCTGCATTTTCTTAAACGGTGGCATGATACCCGCTCTGCATAAACCACGCCCCATGCAGCGCCTACTGGCTGGTCCGCTCGGACCACTTATCTGCCGCTTTATGAAGCGCAAACATTTTCTGAAAGGTTTCGCAGAAATATTCGGTCGATACACGCAGCCATCGGGTGATTTCCTAGCCGAACTTTGGCCTGCCGTTCGTGGTATCAATGGCCGGGGTTCTTTCACCCGGCGCATCAAATATATGGCTGAGCGCAAAGCCAGCGCAGACCGCTGGGTGACCGCGCTCACAGAAGCAAAGCTCCCAATGATGCTAATCAATGGCCTTGCGGACCCAGTGTCTGGGGGGCATGCAGCTGATGGTTTCGCAAAATTATTGCCAAAAGCCAAAATCGCACGCCTGCCTGAGATTGGGCATTACCCGCAAATTGAAGCGCCGGAAACAGTGGTGGATTTGGTAAACCGTTTTCATGACTGCATTTTGGAAAAGACGTGCCAGACATAGCGGAATTATCCGCTGCACTGCATAGCTCTTGTTTCCATCCTGCCTAAACGGTAGGTTGGCAGCCTTTAAAATAATCAGAGGCTACAAAGCCCCACGAACGATAGCGTCAGGACCCATCATGAGTGACACTACAGTCATGAGCAAACTTACCCGTATTGAAGCACTTCTCGCATGCGCCACTATTATGGCAGGCATTGTCTTGGGCCTTGCAGGTATTGATCTGGTCTTGCCTTCGGTTCCTGCTATGCCGAAAATTTTCGGAACCACTGTCGCTATGTCCCAGCAAGTGCTCTCTGCTTTTGTAGCAGGTACAACAATTGGCTTGCTTATTTTCGGCAGCCTTGCGGAGCATATTGGTAGGCGCCGTCTGTTCATTACATCGCTTGTCGCTTATGCGCTGGTTTCATATGCTTGCACACTTTCTACCGAGATTTGGCACCTGATAATTGCTCGTTTCATACAAGGTGCTGCCGCGACAGGCGCTGCTGTATTAGCACCCGGCCTTATTCGAAGCTTGTTTTCAGAGCATGGTGCAATGCGGGCCATCGGCGCAATGGGTAGTATTGAATCGCTAGTACCCGGCCTTGCTCCTCTTGCAGGTGCATGGCTCTATAAAGGGTATGGTTGGGAGGCTTCTTTCACGCTGACCGCTGTTTTGCTGGGCGGCGTCTGCCTGCTGGTTTTAATACGTCCAAAGCTTATCCCGAGCATTGGCGTTAAAACACACACCGGCAAGGGCAGTTACTTAAGGTTGCTAAAAAACAAAACATACATGCGCTACGCGCAAGGCCACGCCCTCACAGTTGGCGGCTTACTTACATTTGTGTTTTCAGCGCCAGCCATCATTGTCGAGACAATGAACGGCACCATCGACGACTTTATCACCATGCAAATGGTTGGTGTATCTACCTTCATTATCGCAGCTAATATGGCAAGTAGTCTCGCCAGACGTTTCGGTACAGAAACAATGATCATGATTGGCACAATTGTGTGTGTACTATCCACCTTCATCTTGCTTGGCTATGCCCTATGGGGCCCAAATGACCCCGCACATTTGGCCGCCCTTTTCTGGGTTTTCAATACAGGTGTTGGCTTGCGTGCAGGGCCCGGATTTGTGTTTGCCCTTAAAGCCGCAGACGGTGATGATGACAGAGCATCTGCGCTTATTATTCTATCAATCACAGGCTTCGCCGCCATAGCAACAGCCCTTGTCGCTCCCTTCATTCAAGTAGGGCTAATTGCACTGACAGTGACAACTTGCTTGATTGTCTTTGCAGCCTTGGTATTGATGCTAATGATACCGCCAATTGAAGAAAATGCGGAGGCCTAGCCAACGCACTAATTACGGAGAAGAGTATGTCCCGCGTTGCGTATGTGAACGGCGCTTATGTGTCGATGGATCAAGCATCTGTGCACATTGAGGACAGAGGCTATCAATTCTCCGACGGGGTCTATGAGGTTGTTTCCATCCGGCGCGGTAAATGTATTGATATGGAACCCCACCTTGACCGGCTATGGCGCTCGATGAATGAATTACAAATCGACGAACCCATGGCTCGAGGCCCAATGAAAGTAGTGATGGCAGAAACAATTCGCCAAAACCGTCTTCAGGATGCCATCCTATATATTCAAGTATCGCGCGGTGTCGCAAGACGGGACCACCCTTTCCCGGCAGATACGGTTTCATCGCTCGTAATGACCTGCCGTCGCTTTAATTTCGACGCCGTTAAAGAACGCGCCAAAACAGGCATAAAAGTGATAAGTCAGCCTGATGTCCGTTGGGGACGGTGCGATATCAAATCGATTTCCTTGCTGCCAAATGTACTGGCCAAACAGGCCGCACGCGAGCAAGGCGGGTTTGAAGCCCTTTTGATTGACGCCGACGGTTATGTCACCGAGGGCAGCAGCACCAATGTTTGGATGGTGACTAGTGAAGGCAAGCTTATCACGCGTTCAACTGACGATAACATTTTACCCGGCATTACCCGTGCTTCAATCCTATCGATTGCGGGGGAATTGCAAATGCCTGTAGAGGAACACGCCTTCACCTTAGAAGAGGCCAAAGATGCTACCGAAATGTTCTTAACAAGCAGCACCAGCTGCGCCATGCCAATCACCCATATTGATAGTCAAGCAATAGGAAATGGGAAACCCGGCCCTATCGTTGCGCGTCTAGTGGAACAATATTGGGCAATGATGGATGAGGCTGTATGAGCAAAGATAAGGAAACACCCATATGTGATGTATGTGCTGGGTCCGGAAAACGGTCAGAACCTGAGACCAGCATAGATCCAACAAATAAATTTACTACGATGTGTCCATACTGCTCTGGCACTGGTCAAACACTAAAACTAGATACCGCGGCTATGGCAGAACTTTCTTTCAGTGCCAAAAAACGCTAACAACAAGTATATGGGCTATTCTCGATAGCCTTATCTTTTTTATGCATGATTGGCAAAATCAGGGCGACCTAGCCGTAACACTTCATCAAGTCATCGGCCGGCCACACTAAACGCCGACAATGAACTTCCACTCACCGACACAGCCACAAAATTCCAGGAAATGGCTGTCGAAAACAGAAAAAGTATCCTTTCCTGACACTACCACCCCTCAAGTCTGTCTAAAATTTACCAAATAGGCAGCATAAAAATCTAACATCTCGCCGATATAACGAATTGTTATAACCTAACGCTTCACCCTCTATATGAAACAGTTCACCGCAGGCCCATTGTATATCTTCTGTTATATGACTTACTGCGACAAATTTAGACCTAAAGGCAGCCTTATCTGCCAAAAGTAATAGGGGGGATATCATGAAGAAAGTTGCAGTTTTAGTGAGCTTTTTTTTGCTACCATTCATCAGCGCCGGGGCTAGTGATCTAAAACCATACGAGATACCGAGATCGCAGGTAGTGCCTATCAAGGACACTGCTACCGACAGGCAATATGAGCTTTATGTCAGGTTGCCTGACGATTACGCAAAAAACACAGGCACTCGGCACCCGGTGGTTTATGCCACGGACGGCGCTTGGCATATGGAAATGCTTTCAGGGGCAGCGGAGTATGTGCTACCGAACGCCATTGTGGTGGTCATCTCTTGGCAGAAGGGTTCGAAAGACGATTTTGACGGTGACGAGCGGCCTCATCGTAGCCGCAACCGCGATTACACGTTTATTCCGGCTCCCACCCCAGAACTGCAAGCAAAATATAAAGATGGCGAGGCTCGTAATCACCTGACCTTTATCCGCAATGATGTAATTAAATATGTGGAAGCCAACTACCAAACAGATCCTGCGGAGCGCATTTATTTTGGTTTCTCCCTAGGCGGTCTGTTTGGTTCCTATATTCTTTTTGAAGAACCGGATACGTTCAAACATTATGTGCTCGGTAGCCCGGCGTTTGGCGCCAGAAGCCTCAAGTCTCTTCAAGATCTTGCCGCAAAACGCGAAGCTGATGGCACGCCGCTAAATGCCAATGTGTATGTAAGTGTGGGGGAGAAAGAAACCGACGCCATACCGCTAATTCAAACATTTATGTCAACGCTTCAGCGCCATAAAGGTGCAGGCCTTAACCCAAAAGAGCTTGAAGTTGTAAAGATGTCCGGCCACTCGGAAGCTTTCCCCGCTACAGCTGTGCGTAGCTTCAAATGGCTATCAGACTTGATGGCTGAGAATAAGTCCGAGGAATAAGCATGAATATGATTTTGGCGACATTTTCGCTGGTGCTCTCGGCTACTGCAGCGAGCACTATAGGTCACGCGGGTGATAAACTTGAAGGCCCTTATCTCGGGCAAACGCCACCGGGTATGACACCCGAGGTTTTTGCGCCAGGTATTGTGAATACCGAAGCTTTTGAAGAAAAAGAGGGTATGTTCGCCGGGGATATGAATAGCTTCTATTTTATCAGGGGGGATAAAGATGGGCCTGCTCGCCAATTGATTGGTCTCAAAAACAAAAGTAAACAATGGCATCAATCTATTGTCATGGAGGGAGAGACCGAACCTTCTTTCTCACCTGATGGCAAGATCATTTATTTTCAGAACAAATTTGTGGAACGTACAAATGACGGTTGGTCTGAGTTGAAAAGTCTTGGTATGCCTCTAGAGGATATTTTGATTATGCGCCCATCAGTCTCGTCCAGAAAAACCATATACTTCGACACGTTCAGCCCTGAGCTGGACGTGCCGGTGCGCTATTCGCGGATGATTGATGGCAAGTACGAAGAACCAAAGTTACTTGGTGAGCAGTTTGGGATTGGCAAATATAATGCCCATCCATTCATCGCTCCGGATGAAAGCTATATCATTTGGGATAGCCGCAGAGAGGGTGGAGAGGGCTCTTCCGATCTTTACATTAGCTATCAAGCAGAAGATGGTTCATGGAGCCCCGCAATCAATTTGGGTGAGAAAATAAATACCGCTGACGCTGAGAATTATCCAACTGTTTCTCCGGATGGAAAATACCTGTTCTTTGATCGCCGGACGGGCTCCGGAAACAATCGTCAGGTCGCCATTTACTGGGTCAATGCGCAGTTCATCGAAGGCCTCAGGCCGCAAAAATAGAGGATTTTATGATGCGTACTTCTATATTAGTAAGTTTGTTGATGTCTTTTTCAGTACTAGGTGCGGGCAGCCATGCTGGGGATGAGCTCCAGACTCTTGAAGGCCCTTATCTCGGGCAAACGCCACCGGGTATGACACCCGAGGTTTTTGCGCCAGGCGTTATTTCCACAAATGGCTGGGAATATGGTGCCGTTTTCGCGCCGAATATGAAAGAGCTGTACTGGGTTCGTGAGGTAAATACAGACACCGAGCCAGAACAGCAATTTGTTGTCTACGAACAAAAAGACAACAAATGGCATGAGCGGGTGATCGGGGACCGGAGCGGTACGCCGACCCTTTCTACGGATGGCAAGATCATGTTCTTCGGCAGAAGTTATAAAGAACGTACGGCTGATGGTTGGTCCGACGCTAAGCGGCTGGGCCCTGCCTTCGAAGATATTCGCATCATGCGGGTGACCGCGTCCAATAGTGGTACGATCGTGATAGACGAAGCCAAGGAGGGTAGCACGCTTCGTTACTCTCGTATGGTGGATGGTAAGTGGGAAGCACCAAAGCCGCTTCCTGCAACAATCAACACAGGTCAGTTCAACGCGCACCCCTTCATTGCCCCTGATGAGAGCTACATTATCTGGGACGGGCAGCGTAACAGCGAGGTACGCAACGCTGATCTGTTTGTCAGCTTCAAGCAGGCTGACGGAAGTTGGGGCGAAGCCATTAAATTTGATGAGCGCATTAATACGCCTTCAGCTGATTTTGCAGCCCAAGTAACGCCTGACGGCAAATATCTTTTCTTCAATCGCAGTGTGGGGCCGGACAATACGGACACCTTCTGGGTGGATGCACAGATTATCGAAGAATTAAGACCTAAACAATAATCCATCAAAGAAACAAAAAGCAGTTGACCGCGCGTTCTGACTTTTCTGTCGTGAGGCGTATTAAAATGGAAAACGAAAATGACAATCAATTCGAAGTTTAAAAGCTTGCTCGCCGTCGCATTGTTCAGCAGCCTTAGTGCTGTAAGCGCTAAAGCTGCTGATGCCCCAGCACCAGAAGCCACGACGGCCGATGCCGCTGTCTCATTTTGGGATTTCCCTTATCTAGAAACGGCCTTTATCGATCTAACGCCAGCGGACAGAGCAGATAATATTCCTGTTGGTGAATTAGGCGTAGACGGCGGTAATAAAGATATGATCATAAAACTAGCCCAGGAGATCGCTGACAGGGAGCATGGTCTCTATGACAGCATGCTTATCGCTCACAATGGCAAGCTCCTGTTTGAATCTTACTACCTGCGCGGGCGCGTCAATCTGCCCCACTTTCAAGCGTCAGCCACTAAAGTTTACACAAGCTTAGCACTGGGCCGCGCTATCCAACTCGGGTACCTGACAATGGCTGACCTAAACAAACCCCTGGTTAGTTTTCTGAAAGACCTAGACCCAACAAAGTTTATTGCCGGCGCACAGAAAATCACACTCCATAAGGCGATGACCATGCGCTCGGGTATACGCATAAGCGAAGAGCAAAGAAAAGAACTTGCAAAAGCCCCTAGTCAGTTAAAAGGTCAAGGACAGGTTCAGGCTTGGCTTCAGCATAGCGCGCCTATAACCGAAGAATCTCAGACCTATCTATATAGCTGGGATCAAGAGCTGGTGATGCAGGTCATCGAGGCAATCGTACCAGGTACAGCTCAGGATTTTATCAAAAATGAACTTCTCGAAAAAATGGGCATTACGAACTATCGCTGGCGGAATGGCGTAAGCGGCCTGCCAAGTGCGGGTGAACGTGCAAGCATGACATCGCGTGATATGGTCAAATGGGGAACGCTTGCTTTAAACAAAGGTAAATGGAACGGCGAACAGCTTATATCGGCAGATTATTTAGTTAAAGCTACCAGTAATATTACTGACCCTACTGCAGATTGGCAGCCTGAAGCTTATTCCTACGGCTATTTTTGGTATCAAATGAACATAGTGATCGGTGGAAAGAACTATAATGCTAATGTTGCTTGGGGCGGTGGAGGGCAACACATACTGGTAGTTCCTGAACTTGACCTAGTTGTTGCAATAACGGGCCATGATCTGGAAGACAAAATAATTGCACAGTTTTCGGAAACCATTGTTCCAGCGTTTGCTGACTAAGGAGGAAAACATGAAATCTATTTTTTCATTAACGGCTCTAATTCTGTCCGCAACGCTGATGGTTGGAGGAAGCCATGCGGGGGATGGCCTGTCTACACTCAACGGCCCCTACCTAGGACAAACACCGCCGGGGCTAACCGCTAAACCCTTTGCGCCAGGAATTGTAAATACAGAAGAATGGGGGGATGCCATTGGCTTCTCCCTAGACATGAATGAATTGTATGTCTCCAGATGGAGACATACGCGTGACGCAGCAGAACCAGAAAATGTAACTTTTAAACGCACAGGCGACGGGTGGCAGAAGGTCGCGGTACCAAAAGATACACAAAGGCCTTTCCACTCGCCTGATGGTCAGACTTTGCATTATGATGCCAAATATAAAGAGCGAACGGCGGACGGTTGGTCCGAGATGAAAAGCTTGGGCCCCGCCTTTGAAAAAATACGCATTATGGTTCTTACCGCTTCAGCCAAGGGCACATTGGTTCTTGATGAGCGAGGCACAAATGGCAATGGCACTCTTCGCTATTCACAGCGCATGAATGGCAACTGGGAAGACCCCAAGCCATTGCCGAAAGAAATCAATACCGGAACATGGAATGCCCATCCGTTCATTGCGCCGGATGAGAGCTACATTATGTGGGACGGCGAAAGAGAGAGTGGATACGGTGAGTCTGATCTCTATATTAGCTTCCGTCAGAAAGATGGTGCTTGGGGTGAAGCGATTAACTTGGGTGATAAGGTAAACACTGACGCTGAAGAAGGCGGTCCACAAATCACCCCAGATGGCAAATATTTTTTCTTCAACAGAATGGTACCATCAGTAACCGGTGACGGTGCTTCTCAATCAGACCTTTATTGGATTGATGCACAGTTCATTGAAGACCTCAGGCCCAAACAGTAATTCTGCTACTAACTTCAATTAAGGAAAACCATGAAATCTATTTTTGTATCTACGGCTGTCATCCTTTCCATAGCGATGATGAGTAGCGGAATTAATGCAGGGGATAAACTTGAGGGTGTCCAAGGGCCATACTTAGGGCAAACCCCGCCCGGCTCAACGCCTGAGGTTTTTGCGCCCGGTATTGTGAATAAAGAAGACTCTGTTGATCTTGAGGGTATGTTCGGATCGGACATGAATAGCTTTTACTTTGTTAGAGAGGGTGAAGAATATGCCGGCGTAGTTAACGTTGGGGAATTTAAAGGTGATGAAGTTTCCTATGGGCTGGCAGTCATTGAATATAAAGATAATAAATGGCAGCAGTCCGTTGTCGCGAGGGCTGCAAGCGAACCTTCTATCTCTCCTGACGGCAATACCATCCTGTTTAAAACTGGATATATAGAGCGCACAGAGGGCGGTTGGTCAGAGATGAAAAGCCTTAGTGAGCCTTTCGCAAGTATCAGCATTATGCGGTCTGCCATTTCATCAAGCGGCACCATTTATTTTGATACCTATACCAGAGAGTTGGATACGCCACTGCGCTATTCACGCCTAATAGACGGTAAGTATGAAGAACCGAAATTACTGGGTCCTCAGTTTGGCATCGGCAGGTACAATGCCCACCCCTATATTGCGCCGGATGAAAGCTACATTATGTTTGACAGCGTAAGAGACGCTGGGCACGGCTCATCAGATCTCTACATCAGCTTTCGGAAGGTTGATGGCTCATGGGGCCCTGCCATCAACATGGGCGACGAGATAAATACCGGTTTCTCTGAGAAAAACCCAAGCGTGTCGCCCGACGGTAAATTCCTCTTTTTTGATCGTCGGACAAAACGCGGAAACGCAGATGTAACTATCTACTGGGTTGATGCACAGATTATTGAAACCCTCAGGCCGCAAGATTAACGCCACGGTTAGTTTTAGGTTAGGAACAGTTAAGATGAATATTTCTACTTCGATAGCCCTGTTAATTTCTATTCTGGCGATGACCGCTGGAAGCCATGCCGGGGATGAAATGCCTGTGCTGGAGGGCCCTTATCTCGGGCAAACACCGCCGGGCTTAACACCTGAGGTTTTCGCACCGGGCGTTGTCTCAAAAGAGTACCGCGACTTGAGTGGGTTTTTCTCGAAGGACATGAATGAGTTCTATTTTACGAGAAGAGACCCTGAAAGCGGAAAGTGGACATTGATTGGCTTCAAGTCTGAGAATAATCGTTGGCGCCTGGTCAGTGAAGTACCAAGAGTGGGGCGCCCCATATTCTCGCCTGATGGAAAAATTATGCATTTAGGTAAGCGTTATAAAGAGCGCACCGAAAGTGGCTGGTCTGAAGTCAAAAGCCTTGGCGCAGCCTATGAAGATATCCGCATTATGCGCCTGTCGTCTTCGCTCGACGGTATGTACGTGCTTGATGAAGCAACACGGGACGGAAAAGGCGCTATTCGGTATTCACAGCTCATGGATGGTAAACGGACAGAGCCAACACCGTTTGGCAAAGAGATTAACACTGGAACATGGAACGCCCACCCCTTCATCGCTCCAGACGAGAGTTACATCATTTGGGACGGTGAAAGAGAGACTGGATATGGTGGTTCTGATGTGTTTATCAGCTTCCGCGAGCAAGACGGTTCATGGGGTGCTGCCCTTAACCTGGGGGATAAGATAAACACAGAGGCCGAAGAGCTTGGCGCAGCTGTAACGCCAGACGGCAAATATCTTTTCTTCAATAGAGTAGTAAAGCCAGAAGAAACGAACTCACCTATGAATATCGATATATTCTGGGTAAATGCACAGATTATTGAAGCCCTCAGGCCGAAGTTATGACTCAATAAACTATGAATACCCCAAGTTCGAACTCGGAAATTTCAACGCCATGGGAATAGTGTCGAAGTAAACAAAAGGCCCCGCAGGCAATAACCAGCGGGGCCTCATGTATCTTGTGGGTTAGCTAGGCTTCAGCGTTTTCCGTGCCTCTGCCAATTCCGTAAAGTTTAGCGAGCAGCACACCAATGACCGCGCCTATTGCAATATGCAAAACAACGGATGTCATCAGCGGTGCAGTAGACATTTTCATACTAAAATAGAAGGTCATATCAGTGGCAGCAAGATATAGGCCCATCAACGCACCAAATGTTGCGCCCGCCTTCATATCGTCGCTACCTACCGCTTTATTAAACAGCAAGACAACAGCGATCGTTTGCACGAAATGCCCAATATAGGCATACATAGCCATTGGATCATCTTGCGGTCGCATTAGGTCCATATTTGCTGTGTAAAGTTCAGCAAAAATCCCAATCATCGTACCAACATATAAAACAGAATAGGCTACGTAAGCCGCCAAAACAGTCCCAACAAATCTCATTACAGACATAACTAGCTCCCCTTAAATTAGCATTATCCCCCGGATGTCGCTTAGGTACTCAGTTACTCGGCCACTGGATTTATACCACCAGTATTATTTTTTATATGAACAACACGCTGCGGATATGGAAACTCAATATCTTCAGCATGAAACTTATCCCATATTTTCAACATGACAGCGCTCGCAATATTTGAAACACCGTTTTGCGGATCATCGATCCACATCCTGAGCTCAAGGTCGACACCGTTTTCGCCGAAGCCCCGCATTAAGGTGCGCGGCTCAGGATTCTTAAGTACTCGGCTTTCTTCTGCCGCAGCTTCATTCATCAGCTCCATCGCCTTATGAATATCACTTTCATAAGCAACTTGTACCGGGATACGGCGGCGCACCAATCGGTGGCTGTGTGACCAATTCACCACCGGCTGCGTGATCATATCTTCGTTTGGAATAAGAAATTCCGTGCCGTCCCGGGTAATCACACTGGTGTAGCGGGCACTCAACCGGTTTATCGTACCGTAAGTACCACCTGTTTCAATCACATCTCCGGGTTTGATCGAGCGATCCATCAAAAGAATGATGCCAGAGATAAAATTCCCCACCACCTTCTGCAAACCAAAACCGATACCGACACCAAGTGCACCACCAAAGACAGCAAGAGCCGTCAGATCAATGCCTGTGGCATTCAAAGAAATCAGGAATGCAAGCGAAACCAGTACAATCTTACCAATTTTGCCCAAGAGTGCCCTCACGGACGGGGGTACACTCTGCATCGTTTTTAATTGCCGTTCCAACAGGCTGGAAAGTGCAAACGCCCCCCAGATCAAGACACCAAACGAGATAAGGCCTGTAAAAAGCGACAAGACACTCAGTTCAATTTCGCCTAATGGCAATTTCGCAGCCTCAAGTACGGTAACGATCGGGTCGAGCAACCCAAGGATATTAAGTGCCGCCAAAGTCCAGGCCGAGCCTGCGATTAATTTTGCTAGTTCCCGATTTGGCAACAATCCAACTGCCAGCCGAATAAAGAGCCATGCCGCAAAAAGACTCGATGCAATCGATAATAAATAAGTCGCCATAAAGGGCTGCAGAACAATAATACCCGTCCAAATCAGCATAATGGCAATGGCGGCTGAAAGAATTGGGTGTAGAAACCGACGGTCAGCTTTTTGAACTAGCGGATGCTCCCCAAAAGCTTTCATGATGCTTCGGTGAATAACTGTGCAAGTAACATTCGCAATCAGAATTGCGAGTGCAATAACCACAACCTCAAGCAAACGCTCAGGCTCCAAGAAACTACTTTGGAACCAAGTCCATGCTTTGCTGGCATACCCTGTTAATACTACAATAAGATCCCCGTCCATGAGAATGAGTTTAGCGTCGATTTTTAAAAAAGTCTCTAAGCAATTGTGCAGCCTCTTTTTCCAAGATGCCTCCATACACTTCTGGCTTATGATGGGTAGTAGGCTGGCTATATATGCGCGCACCAACAGTAACACCGCCGCCCTTCTCGTCTTCTGCCCCGTAATAAAGCCGTGCAATCCGAGCAAACGCGATAGCTTGAGCACACATGGCGCAGGGTTCTAGCGTCACATACAGGCTGCATCCTTCCAGTCGCTCTGAACCAAATTTTCTCGCTGCTTCCCGTATAGCAATCAATTCCGCGTGCCCTGTCGGGTCTTTGGGCCCAACAACACGGTTACCCGCCTTAGCAAGTATTTGTCCGTCCGGGCCAACAATCACAGCGCCAATAGGCACTTCGCCTCGCTCAGCAGCAAGCTTTGCCTCATCAAGGGCAACATGCATATGTGGAAACTGATCAATCATGTTTTTGGCATAGGCTACATGTTAAGCTGGGTCAAGAAATCGGATTCTACTCTGCTGATCGCTAATTGTTGCGAACTGCGTGAACGAAGCTTATGGTGCGCCGCATGACAGACACAGATAAATCAGACGATACAAAAGATAAAGGCGAGCGCATTGCTAAGGTGCTGGCGCGCGCTGGTGTGGCTTCCCGCCGCGAAGTTGAACGCATGATCGAAGACGGACGTATATCGCTCAATGGCAAAAAGCTCGACACGCCTGCGACGCTGGTTACCAGCCTTACAGGCATCAAAGTGGACGGCGAACCCATCACAGAGGTGTCCCAGACCAAACTTTGGCGCATGCACAAGAAACGCGGCACGCTCACAACCCACCGTGACCCAGAAGGTCGCCCAACCGTATTTGACAATACGCCCGACCATATGGGCCGCGTCATTTCAGTTGGCCGCCTTGATATGAACACCGAAGGGCTGCTGCTGCTTACGAATGACGGTGAACTGGCCCGTTGGTTGGAGCTACCGAAAAACAGCATCCTCAGAAAATATCGCGTACGAGTGCATGGCCGAGTGAATGAAAAAGCTCTCGAAAAGCTAAAGGACGGGGTCACGATTGACGGCGTACATTACGGTGCAATTGACGCCCATCTCGAACGCCAGACCGGCGCAAATGCATGGGTTTCCGTTGCTATACGCGAAGGTAAAAACCGCGAAGTACGTCGAGTTATGGAACATTTGGAATTGTCGGTAAACCGGCTTATCCGCACACATTATGGTCCATTTTCGCTTGGTACACTTGAACTGTCAGCTATCGCTGCAGTAGGTGAAAAACAGCTGTACGAAGTGCTCGGTGAGTATTTCAAGGACGCTCCAACAGGTGTCGGTACGCCGGAAGTAAAACGCGACCCTAGTAAATGGGCAAAAGCCAAAAAAGATACTAAACCAAAGCCTGGTGCTTCTAGAAAACGCAAATTTGAAGCCTTTAAAAAAGGTGACGCTGATGCGCCACAAACCCGCAGGCCAGACGGCTCCACGAAACGAGACGAGAAGGAAGGCCGTGATGACAAAAAGCGCGGCACTGCTCACGTCTTAAATAAACGGTCAGGGGGCGGCACAGGCCGGGATTCAACCAAGTCTTCAGGTCGTCCGCCATCAAAAACTGGCCCACGCCGAGGCGCAAGCTCCAGTAAATCTGACGGTGTACGCGGCTCAAACTATGCGGGCCCGGGCTCAGGAGGCTTCCAAAAATCAAGGCGCGATAAATGAGTCGCATTATCGCGGGCAAGTTCCGTGGACGCCGTCTAAGCATACCAAAGGGGCGTGACATACGCCCCACCACTGACCGCATGCGCGAACGCCTATTTTCCATGTTAGAGCACAGCCGCTACCCGAACATGCAAGAAGCCCGCGTAGCAGATTTATTTGCTGGAACAGGTGCCTTAGGACTTGAAGCACTATCGCGCGGTGCGGCACATACCACCTTTGTGGAAAAAGCCCCGACGTCTATTAGAACCCTCAAAGATAATATCGCCGTATTAGATGTTGCTGATTACACGAAGATATTACAAATCAGCGCAAGTGCACTGCCTAAAGTAGCGGTGCCTTGTGACTTTATTTTCATGGACCCTCCTTACCGGCAGAACCTAGTCGAACCTACCCTTAAAAGCATACTCACAGGCAACTGGCTTGAAAAAAACGGCACAATCATATGTGAACTTGCGACAGATGATACCCTCACACTACCAAGCGAATTTGAGATTATCGACGAACGTTCGCAGGGCCAGCAACGCGTCATCTTTATAACCTTCAAAAATTAAATCTGTATCGCCCGAAGGGTGCTCCTCATAGTCCACGTACCAAGACTGATAGCGCACTTAATTTTGTGCTGTTTATTGGTGTACCCTCCCTCACCAATTCCTTGCAAAACGAAGCTGGTTCGTATCCCAGAGCAAGAGAAGGTGGCAAGAGTATTGCGCTTTCTCTTGCTCCCCTAGCAGCTTTCACAGTTTTTTGTTGGCTATCCTTAGAAAAACTGCAACACTCATAATAAGTTAGGCGTATACCGCATTTAAAGTATCGGGAAGTGAACAGTGCGCGAATTAGAGCTAAGGCTGGCGCTAGTCTGTTACGGCGGGGCATCCCTCGCCGTTTATATGAACGGTATTACTCATGAAATCCTAAAGCTCATCCGGGCTTCCCGTGCCTACCAAAGCTCCGAAGGCGAACGCGAAACCTTTGATCAGGCCGCCCCGCGCCGTCCTTATGCTACTGACACCGAAAGCCTCTATTTTGAACTTCTGAAAATGCTGGGGCCAAAAATCGATATCCGCGTGGTGGTAGATGTTATATCTGGCACGTCCGCTGGTGGCATCAACGGCATTTTCCTTGCGCGTGCCCTAGCCCATGATCTTGATTTTAACCCCCTTAAAAACATGTGGATGGAACTGGGAGACGTCGAAGAACTGATGGACGAAGAAACCATCGCTGAACGCTCCAGTAAATTTTACCTCTACCCGTTTATTTGGCTCTTTAGAAAGCGCATCTACGGCGACGAAAATACCGACCCGGAAAGCAGACGAAAACTAAATCGTTTTTTGAGGTCACGCTGGTTCAAGCCCCCCTTTTCCGGCGAACGCATGCTCAGTTGGATGATTAATGCCTGCGATGGCATGGGTAAACCTGAAGAAGGCCAAAGCCTACTTCCACCGAGCCACCGGCTAGACTTATTTGTAAGCCTCACTAATTTCTTCGGACAGCCACGCTGGTTAAAACTTCATGACCCTAAACGTATGCTTGAGCGTCAGCACAAGGTTTCCCTGAATTTCGCCTATAATGAAGCAGAAGGCCAAGGACGGAACAGCGACTTTGATGATGATAACATCCCGGGGCTTGGTTTCGCAGCGCGAGCTACCTCTTCATTTCCCGGAGCTTTCCCCCCTATCCGATTTTTGGACCTTGAGACTTATATCAAAAAAATTGGTATGTTGTGGCCCTCTCGTGAGCGGTTTTTGCGCAAGAATTTTCCACACCAACTTTCTGATCCCGGCAAATTACAAACCATGTCCTTCATTGATGGTGGTGTTACCAACAACAAACCTTTTGGGGAAGCCCTTGAAGCCATCTATAACCGCTCCGCCCACCGTGAGGTTGACCGCAGGGTTATTTATGTAGACCCCAACCCCGATGACCCTACAGACCGTTTTCGGAATGCGCCTAAAGATATACCCGGCTTTTTCCGGACCATCCTTTCTTCGCTTGCAGAAATTCCGCGCAATGAACCCATCTACGGTGATTTACGAGCAATCGCAGAAAGCAACCGAGATGCGCGCCGGATAGAAGGGGTTTTTGACGCCATCGACGCTGATGTGCAAAAGCTTATCGACCAGATGCTAACGCTCGACGACTATCAACATATTGAAACTGCAATGCTCGCCAGTTGGCGAGAGCGCGCGCACCGGCTTGCCCAAGAGCAGGCTGGCTTTACATACGGCACCTACCTGCACAGCAAAATACAGCAAATTCTTGAAAAGCTTGCCACACTTATTGTATCCGCCGCTCAAAGAAAAGGCCAAGACATCGGTTTTAGCCGCACACTTGCGGCACTCACGGAATGGTCCGATAAAAAAGGCATTTTAAAATCTGCCAATGGCCAGTCCATGAAAGATCAACAGGCCTTCATCACCTTCCTACGCGCGTTTGATGTTGACTACCGCGTGCGGCGGCTTCGCTTCACCGTTAAAAAACTAAACAGCTTTATCCAGCATGGTTTTGATGATGTCCCAGCTGTTTTTTACAAATTGACCAAAAAACAAATATATAAAAGCTTGGAAGAATACCGCGCCCGTTGGCGCCCTGAGTTTTACGAAGACCTTTTCGAGGAAAACCCTGAAGAAGATTTTGTTGCCACGGCGGATACTATTAACCCTATCCTTGCATCAATTGATGAACAGATGCTGTTGGAAGATTTAGATTATATTGGGGACGAGTTTTTCTCCCTTACCATTGGCTGTTTGGCCCATCAGGAATTGAAGCTCACTCTCTTTAGAGCCTACATTGGGTACGCCTTCTACGACATCCTTACGCTCCCGCTTACGGCACACGCTGACCTTTTAGAAGTCGACGAAGTACGCGTAGACCGCATCAGCCCTATCGACTGCGGATATTTGCACGGCGAGAAAGCCCCTCTCAAAGGCACTGAACTATTCAACTTTGGTGCTTTTTTCAGCCGCCGGGCCCGTGAAAATGATTACCTGTGGGGGCGCATTCACGCAGCCCATCGTTTAACCGATTTTGTCTTAAATGCAGCAGGTGCGACCAATGTACCAGATGACTTTGATGTCGATATGTTCAAAAAGCGCCTGACACACTGCATCCTCGACAGTGAAGAGCCCAACATGGAACTCAGCCAAGATCTTATTGACCGCCTTAGGTCCAAATTTACGCTCTAGGTGGTTCCCTTCCCTACCTTTCCTATTGCAATATACAGCCTAATCGTTTGAAGTGGCCGCAGCTTATTGTGTGGGTGTTTAAGGGGAATTTTCTACCATGATCAAAAAATTTATGCCTATTGCAGCGTTGCTTGCACTTGGTGCGTGCGATGTTGCAGAAAAAACAGAAACCAGCACTGCCGAACACATGACACCTGTAACACTCCCAGATGTCCGTGAGGGCGTCGTCACAGACCGTTTTGCCACCATGGCACTTAGCTGTATCCACCGCGAATACCCAAACAAAATAAGCCATGTGATGAATTCATCTGCGGATGCAATGGCCCCGCATGAACTAACACCTGCATTCTACGGATGCTTTGATTGGCACTCGTCTGTGCACGGCCACTGGCTGCTGACACGTCTTATGAAACTTGAGCCCACATCCCCATTTACGCCTGCAATCAAAGAAGCCCTATCGCGTAGCTTTACCGCCGACAATATGGCCGCAGAGCTGACGTATTATAGCGCGGAAGGCCGCAACGCTTTTGAACGTCCTTATGGTATTGCATGGTACCTGCAATTGGTTGCTGAGCTAAGCGAAAGCAACGCGTCTCCGCAAAAAGAATGGCGCGAAACATTACGCCCCCTTGAAGATGCGATCGTCGCCAAGGTATCCGCATGGTTGCCAAAGCTTGCGTACCCAGTACGGCTTGGTACACACAATCAAACAGCCTTCGCGTTTGGTCTAATGATTGACTATGCGCGCAAGGTAAAAAATACCGCATTTGAACACTTGCTGACTGAACGGGTACTTGGCTTTCACGCAGGCGACAAAAACTGCCCAATCGGCTACGAGCCATCCGGCGAGGACTTCCTCTCACCGTGCTTGATGGAAGCAGACCTGATGCGCCGAGTTATGGACACTGAAACCTACAGCGCATGGCTCACTGACTTCCTGCCTAACATCCCTTCGGACGGTACCGCAGACTGGTTGTCTCCCGCGATTGTGCTTGACGCCACGGATGGTAAACTGGTGCATCTGGACGGTGTGAACTTGTCCCGCGCTTGGGCGTTGGAAGGCATAGCAAGTGCCTTGCCAACTAACGATACCCGTCGCACAGCACTGATGGCGGCATCAGAACAACACAAAGAAGTGGGCATTAAAAGTGTGAGCGATAGCCATTATGCAGGTAGCCACTGGCTCGCCAGCTTTGCAACCTACCTAACGACCAAGCGCGGATTGGTACAGCCTTAGCGCCTGCCGAATAGCTTTTCGATATCGTTGAGCTTCAGCTCCACGTATGTGGGGCGGCCGTGATTGCACTGACCTGAATGCGGGGTGGCTTCCATCTCACGTAGCAGGGCGTTCATTTCATCCACCGTTAAGCGGCGGCCTGCACGCACGCTGCCATGACACGCCATCGTACCAGACACTTCCTCAAGACGTTCCTTGAGGGAGAGTGCCTCATCAAGCTCAGTCAGCTCATCGGCAAGATCACGGACCAAACCTTTTACATCGATTTTACCGAGCATCGCTGGCACTTCACGCACCACTACAGCACCTTCACCGAAAGGTTCAATCACCAAGCCCATCGCTTCTAGTTCGTCCAGTCTTTTTAGCAGGCGTTCAGCGGGGGCATCTTCTAGTTCCACCACCTCCGGCAGCAGCAAAGCCTGCCGCGCGACACCGGTTTCAGCAATCTGCTTTTTCATGCGCTCATAAACAAGGCGCTCGTGTGCAGCGTGCTGATCTACAATCACGATGCCATCACTTGTTTGACTAACAATATATGTCGCATGCACCTGCCCGCGCGCCGTACCGAGGGGGAAATTCTCGTCCGCCGGCGCAACAGGTTGCTGGCCGTAGGCTGCTTGCTGCATATCAACCGGGCGGGCACTTGGTGCGCTAATATCACCTCTGGGGTCAAAACCCATTTGAGTATTGTCAGAAAATGACATCGGACGTGGTTCATCAGGTGCATAAATCTGGTTAACGGCCGCCGCAAAACCTTGCGGCAACATTGGGCGTTCTTGTGCGCGTCCCCACGGCAATGATGGGCCACTGCCTTCTGGCCTTAACGCACCAAGTGCGGCGCCCGCAACCGTGGTTGACGCCCTGTGCCCGGCCATACCAAGGCCGTGCCGAAGTGCAGAGACAATAAGGCCGCGCACTAAACCCGCCTCTTTAAAACGCACCTCAGCTTTTGCAGGGTGTACATTTACGTCGACAAAATCAGCGGGTACCTCAAGAAACAGCGCAAGCACCGGGTGCCTATCACGCGCAAGATAATCCTGATAAGCACCGCGTACAGCACCAACAAGCAAACGGTCTTTCACCGGACGACCATTCACAAACAAATATTGCTGTTGGGCATTACCTCGGCTGTATGTCGGTAAACCAGCAAACCCCGTAAGCTTCAACCCTTCCCGTTCAGCATCTATTTCAATGGCATTTTCCCGGAACTCCCGCCCGAGAATTGCCCCCAAACGCTCAAGTCGCGCATCCCCTGTTAAGTCCCCAACGGGCGGCGCACGAAAAGTAGTTCGGTCACCATCCGACAACGTGAAGGCAATATCAGGGTGCGCCATTGCAAGGCGTTTCATCACGTCACTTGCCTGACCGTATTCGGTGCGGGCGGTTTTCATAAACTTGAGACGCGCGGGCGTGGCATAGAATAAGTCACGCACTTCAATCCGTGTACCGGCAGTATGTGCTGCCGGCTCAACAGCATTTTTGGTGCCGCCTTCAACCAGTACAGCCCATGCGTCTTCCGCGCCTTTGGCACGGCTCGTTACAGTAAGACGTGCCACCGCGCCAATAGACGCAAGCGCCTCCCCTCGGAAACCAAGCGAGGCAATATTGACGAGATCTTCATCCTTTAGTTTGGAAGTCGCGTGCCGCTCTACAGCGAGAGAAATCTCGTCCGCATCCATACCGCGGCCATCATCGCTCACTTGAATAAGCGCGCGCCCCCCATCACGCATCACGACATCAATATGGTGTGCGCCTGCGTCAATGGAATTTTCCACAAGTTCCTTCACCGCGCTAGCAGGGCGTTCCACCACTTCACCCGCGGCGATACGATTAATAGTACGCTCACTAAGCAGGTGGATAATGCCCGCACGGGCTGGAAGGTCATGTCTGTTTTGGCTTGTCATGCGCGGACACTAGCAGGGAACAGGAATGAGTAAAAGGGGAGCGTTTTGAAAACTTGCATCAATCCTAAAAAGGCAATTTTACCTAGTCTTGCATCTCAGAGATAACTTGATCCAATGCCGTAACGTCGCGTTGCTTTTTCTTCTTGTACCATAACGCCCATGCAACATACCCAGCCACCGCAACGGAATATGCTATTCTGGTCGCAAGGATACGTGTTTCATAGCCTGAGCCTGTTAAGCCTGACCATATCGCCCAGTCAGTAAAACCCAGAATTAAAGCCGTAAATGGGGCCATCCACAGGTTTGCTATGGCATACCGTACTTTCGCGTTAGCGCGAGCCCTCAAAAACTTTAGCTCATCAAGTGCGCTATAGGATTGCGGTTTCCATGCCCCGGCATGAACCCACCAAGCAAGATATACGCCTACCAAACAGAAGCCGAGGAGCAAGAAACCCAAAAACATATCAACACGAGAATTGTCTGCTCCCAACAAATTGAAGGAAACAAAAACAGCACCAACCACACAGATTAGGGTTTCGGTCAACACCCACAGGCGAATAAGCCACACTTTCCTCTTAATATTGCTGCGAAACCTTGTGATATCAATATCATCAGATTCCTGCCAAACAGTGCCGAGTGCTTTCCAATCATCATCAGCCATGCTGCAATTCCTTCTGGAGTAATTCTTTGGCGCGTTTCAATCTGACTGATGCGTTGTTTGCAGAAATTCCCAATGTCTCAGCTACCTCACGGGCTTCAAAACCCTCTAGCGCCAAGGATGCCACCTGACTGAGCTTAAGAGGTAACCGGCGCACTGCTTGCATGAGCTTATCCCTGTCAATTTTTGCGCCCACTTGCATATCGGGTGCGGGCATACTTTCTGCCACCTCCGCATCCAGTTCATGCGTATTCGGCCGGCGAATTTCTTTCGCTACATGACTGGCACCGCGGTAGTGCGCAATCCGAGCGACAAAGGTTTTGAGGCTACTTCGTTGTTCGAATTTCGGTATGGCGCGCCACAGTGCAAACGCCATTTCCTGCAACAAATCATTCCGCAAGTCAGGGTCAAGCTCGTAGGACATCGCAATACGGCTCAGCATCGGGCCGTATTGTTCTAAAATTTCCGCGAATCTTTTTTCAGAATAGCGTTTCACTGTTACCCTGTCGTCCACACGCCCAAAGCCTGACTCCTGTTTACAAGTGGTACTCTATTACCAAAGAGATCCAGAACCAGAACCACAGCCACAATCGCAACAATTCGAATTTTTGCTACGCACAGCAGTACGGATCATCCAGATTACCAATAAAGCAAA
>CAXBKT010000003.1:0-62339 GCA_963976155.1 uncultured Kordiimonadaceae bacterium
GAAGGCCAATATCATGCGCCAGACTTTTTCACCAATATCATGCATAGACATGTTGGTAGCCATCTGGCCCATTATGCCTAACAGTGTTTCGCTTGGACCATGTAAAGAAAGAGCTTTTTCTAACAGCTCAATTGCTTTATTTCGCACACCCATTTCACCATAAACCTGCGCGAGTGCAGCTAAAATAGAGAAATTCTCTGGTTCTATTTTCCACGCCTGGCTAAAGGCCTGTTCCGCTTGATCCCAATGGCCTTTCTTATATAGGCTTAACCCTCTGTCCATCAGCTTTTTTGCACTGAGCGTTTGCTTACCTTTTCTCTTAGACATAGAAAACCCCTGCCCTCTTTCGCGGCAAAGAGAAACCTAGCATTTGCTTTATATGAGTCTGTATTACCATCAACATCATCTTTAAATGAAACGGGGCTTAATGCCCATTCACCTGAAACCAATCCCAAGTTTTTTTGATGCCGGTCAAAAAATCTGTTTCAGGATTATAATTTAGGTCACGCTTTGCCTTGGACACATCACAGTAAGAATATAATATTTCACCATCCCTGTGATCCCTATATTCCACATTGAACGGATATCTTGGACCAGCAACTTCACGTAACATTTCCAGTAATTTATTCACGCTCGTCTCGACGCCAGTGCCTAGCTGTAGTACACCTGCCACACTTGGATTGATCAGCGCATCCTTAATTGCTACTGCTATGTCCTCAGAATACACAAAATCCCGTGTTTGGTTGCCATCTCCATACACCACCAAGGTTTCCTGATTCAGAATTTGTCTAATAAACGCTGCAACAGCACTCCCTTTATGGAAACTGTAGGGACCATAAACATTAGAGAACCTGAGAGCCAAACACGACATATTAAAGGATTGCGAAAAAGCCGAGCAATAACCCTCTAAAGCCAATTTGGACGCCCCGTAAGGTGAAGATGGTTTAGCAGGCATTTCCTCATTCACTGGCGGAGGAACGTCCCCGATAATTGCACCACCAGTAGACGCGCAAACTAAACGATTTACACTCATCTCACGCATCTTGTTCATAAGCTGGAAACTGCCGATAACATTATGCTCAAAATTCTTGGTTGGATTTTCGATTGAGTCCATCACTCTTGTGTCCGCTGCTAGATGAACAACTACATCCACGCCATCCAAAGCACGTTCCAAGTCATTTTCGCTACGAATATCCCCCTTGACAAAATCGCACGAAAAGCCTTGCAGAAATTCCCTTTTACCTAGGGATTCATTGTCCAAAACACGTATAGAAAACGGCTCATTTTCAGCTAAAAAAGCTATCAAATTCGTACCAATAAAACCCGCGCCACCAGTGATCAGGATGTTCATTTAACGATACTCTTTCTCATCACAGGATTATTTCACCCACTTAGATACACACGGAATTTTGGAGGTATCACACCGGTTTTTATATTTTGACGCAATGTTGGTGACTTCACCGAGTAATCCGGCTTGCAAGGTAACGGGGTCCAAACCCATATCAATGAACCGGTCATTTCTTACATGCAGGTCGTTCTCAGCCGCTTCATTTCGGGGGTTTTCCACAAAGGCTATTTCTGCATCAGCTATTTTGGCGACCATTTCAGCAAGATCACGAACTCTGTGTGTCTCTGTCATCTGATTGAGAATACTTACCCGGTCACCCGACTTTGGAGGATTGGAAACTGCGAGTTCAATACATCGGCAGGTATCCTGTATATGGATAAATGCGCGGGTCTGCCCACCTGTTCCGTGCACAGTTAATGGATGACCAACTGCAGCCTGCATAAGAAAACGGTTAAGAACCGTCCCATAATCCCCATCATAATCAAACCGATTTATGAGGCGCTCATCACGACTTGTCTGATCTGTTTGAGTCCCCCAAACAATCCCCTGATGAAGGTCGGTTATTCTAACACCATCGTTTTTGTTATAGAAAAAGAAAAACAGTTGGTCCTGCGTCTTTGTCATATGATAAATCGAACCAGGATTAGCTGGATAAAGTATTTCCTGCTTCAACGGCCCATAATCAGTATCAACTGAGACTTCCAGATATCCCTCGGGGATTTTCATCCCTGCGGAACCATAACCATATACCCCCATGGTGCCCAAATGGATCAAATGAATATCCAACCCAGAATCAACAATAGCGCAGAGAACATCATTGGTAGCGTTTAGATTATTGTTCACGGTATACCGCTTGTGGCGCGGGGATTTCATCGAATAGGGGGCAGCCCTTTGCTCTGCAAAATGCACTATTGCATCTGGCTTAGTTTCCATAATCAGATCGTAAAGCTGGCGATAATTCTCACCAACAGAAAAATCATGAAACGCTATCCGATTACCCGTAAGTTCAGGCCCCTAACCTCTCGCTAATTGGCCGAATCGGTGTCAGAGATTCCACTTCGAGCTCTATATCAATTTTACGACGCGATAAATTATCAACGATAATAATTTCATGGCCTGCTTGTGATAAATGCAATGCCGTTGGCCACCCACAGAAGCCGTCACCGCCAAGTACAATAATTTTCGCCATATTCACATCCTAACCACTCTTAGCTTTACCAACACGCCCTACAAACACAAAGGTGCTGGAATTTAAAAAAACATGTGACTATTCACTGTTTGCCTACACGCTATGCTTCGTGTTTCTTTCGTAAGACAACAACATCTTGTTTTCCCGAGCCTGCTGGTACAATCTCCACGATCTCAAAATATTTCTGCCAGACCTTTTGCACATACTGATGTGAGTGGCGCGTCAAACCATAATCATGAGTAACCCCCGGCCATTTGACAGGGTTATCTTTATCGTGAGCTTTATTCTCGATAAAGATAAAGCCTTCCTCATCCAAAATTTCATTTGAGATATGCGTGTCAATGCCCCGAATGTGGTGTACTTTCAGCGTATCGTAACTCGCCACCGACAAGAATAAAATTCCATTCGGTTTGGCTATTCTTGCCATCTCCTCAAGCCAAAAGGCTTCAGCATCTTTTGGAAAATGAGTCCAAACTGAATTAGCATATATGAGATCAAAAAATTGGTCATCAAACGGCAAAGGCGGGTCATACTTAGAAACCCTAGCATCAATTTTCCCGCTATTTTTTTGGATATATTCAATGGCGGTATGATCAACATCGCAAGCGAATATCTGAGCGTCATAGGCATCAGCCAAGGGAAAAGTCACTCGGCCAATACCACAGCCAAAGTCTAGTACATTTTCCCCGGCCTTTGGGATGCAATCAAACCTCTCAAATAGAGTATGCATTTGACCAAAAAGTATTTTCCCAATTTTAATATAACTCTCAAAATCAGTCGCACCAATACGCGTTAAATTTTCCTGCGAGGGTTCTGATCGGGTCACTTCTTCAAACTGGTCCATATAAGCACCTCTTCTAACTTAGCCAGTGGTGGCATCCAATTGATATTCTTAGTTTAACAGGTTCACTGCACTGAACTTAAAACAGCACGCCATAATTCAACGTCTAAAACTCAGGAAAAACTATCCCGCTAGATTCCATTTTTTTATTAAATTCCAATAGATTGGGCCAAACACCTAAATCCTTGTATTCCTGAACAGGAAAAGCGGCTACTTCAGTTGAAACCGAACTAACATCAACGGCCTCTCGCTGTATTGAACGGGTCATCAATTGCAGCAAGTCCCTACCGATTTCTCCCGTAAAACCAAAAGTAGTCCAAAATGCATTAAAACCTCTTGCCTCTGTTAAGGCGGGCTTATCACAAAAACCCTTCACTCTTCCTCCCTCCACCAAAAGAGCGCCAAGGTGCTGGAGGATTTCGGGAGCCAAGCAAGGTAAATATCCGAATGACGCAGCCGCTTCATCAAGAGTAGCGTTCATCGTTGGAATAACTGGGTATTCCGGTAGCCCCACTAAAAAAGAGTCAGGTAAAAAGACTACATTCTTTTCACCGAACTCCTTTTCTGCAGACATGATACTGCCAGCCCATTCGAAGTTCCTATCATCAAAATAAATAAACTTAATGTAGAAATCATTTCGCCATTTTTGCAGATATTCAATTAATAACGCTTTCTCGGGCGAAATAATCACGATAACTTCGGAAATAGAGTCTGCAAAATTCTGCAACCGCAAAAAAGTTAAATCGATCAACGCAGTCTGCTCTGCGATAAGATGCACCTCCTTCGGGTAGGGCAATCCTAGCCGCGTCCCTTTGCCCGCACAGGGAAGAATAACCTTCATATCTGAATATACGCCTTTCGGTATTTATACATTAGCCCGCATTCAAATTGAACTAAGCAAAGAATAGGCCAAGCGGAGGCAACGCCTTTCAACATAAAGTTTCAGGCACGCAATTTGCAACACCTATTGACAGAAAACTTTGAAAATGTGTCAATGCGGCAAGCAATTAGCCTCTTGAATTATCTCAATTAAATAGAAGGATGGCCAGATGGCATGGCATTCACACTTCACTAAACCGGAACAGTTTCAACTACAAAATGTTGGCGCCAGTAGTTGGGAAGAATTTCTCGGGCACGGTGAACGAATGACGCGGGAAATTCGTCAAGAACTGCTATCATTACTAGGAGGCTTTAATAGCGACCAGCGTGTTTTGGATTTCGGATGTGGCATTGGCCGCATTGCATTAAAGCTATGGCATGATCAAAAGTTACCAACTCATGGCTGTGACATAAACCCGGATGCTATCACTTATTTAGGTGAGCAGTTAAAAGATGGCCCAGAATTAGTTGTAACGGAGTACACGCCCCCACTGCCCTACCCAGACAATTTTTTCGACGCAATTTTTTCTATTTCAATATGGACACACCTACCGCCCTCACTACAACTACCATGGCTAGAGGAAATGCACCGCATTATAAAACCAGGCGGGTTTGCACTAATCTCGATTTCAGGCGCGGAGTCCTTACCCATAAGAAAGCAACGCCTCCCAATGTGGGAGCCCTACTCCGAAGAAGACCTGGAGCGTGAAGGCATCTTGTTTGTAGAATACCGGTATTTGGAAAAAACGCCCGAAGCATATCCTGGTGTAACCGAAAGTTATGGTTCAGCCTTACATGACTTTAACCATGTAAAGGAAACATGGGGTCAGGTTTTCTCTTCTGTAGAGATCAAACCCAAGGCGGTCCACAATTCTCAGGATTTGGTCGTGTTAAAAAAATAGGAAAACAACTTGGCTTGGTATTCAGAATTTGAAATCCCTCCGCAATTCCAATTGCAGAACGTCGGAACACAAAGCTGGGAACAATTTACCGAGCAAAGCGAACATATTGTCCCTGAGGTTAAGAGCGAACTTCTAAATTGTTTAGAAACGACAGGTGAAAACCCAAAAGTACTAGATTTTGGCTGTGGTATTGGGCGAATAGCCTTAAAACTATGGCAGGACTGCCAACTACCCACTCACGGATGCGACATTAATCCCGAAGCAATAAACTATCTCAGCCGACAACTGAACGGGCAGGAAACAGATAAAGGGCCAGAGTTATGCGTCACAAACTATACACCACCATTACCGTACGAAGACGATTTCTTTGATGCTGTTTTCTCCATTTCGATATGGACCCACCTACCACCTTCGTTACAAGTTCCTTGGCTAGAGGAAATACATCGAATTCTAAAGCCTGGGGCACATGCACTTATTTCTATCGCAAGCATCTCTCTATTACCTTTCCGAAAAAAAAGACTACCTGTTTGGGAAAACTACACAGAAGCGGACGTCAAACGTGAAGGTGTGCTTTTTACTGAGTATCGATTTCTAGAAAAAACTCCCGAAGCCTACCCCGGGGTAACGGAAAGCTATGGCGCAGCTATGCATGATTACGATTATATCACAGACGTATGGGGCTCTGTTTTTGAAACACTTGAGATAAAGCCCCAAGCTATTCACGGTGCTCAAGACTTGATAGTACTGAAAAAGTAAACTGCGAAACATAAAAACGCACAACGGTAGACATGAGGCAAATGGCAGCACCAAATCTAATACAACCTAAAATCGCGCTCGTGATATGTGCAGCCGGCAACCAAGATTGCACAACAGACGGCTGGGCAGCACTTACAGGGCTTCACAGCAATGACATCTTTATTGTAGCTACCATCGAAAATAGTTTAGTTCTTAGTTATACTGAGAGTGTGAAGCACACAGAACTCACTAACAAATACGATATTGTGCTCTTTACCAATTCGGCCCTTCCCAATCCGGATGTCTCATATGAAACCTTTCTCACAGTAGTTCATAATTTCTGGTTATCACCACGTACAATGTGCATAGACTTCTCGGGTGTTGGCGACGGCCACAAAAATGAATTTCCCGGTTCCAGCGCCAACATATTGCCCTTTGAATTTTGCAGTTCCTTCGGTCTCGAGTGCTTTGGCGTCAAGACCAAAGAACTTAAGCATCTTGGTTTTTTGTCCTTAGATTTCAAATATGATGAAGGCTCAACAGAAGAATACGCATTCAGACAATTAGGTGCCCAGCTGCTACCAAGCGTAAGCAAAGTAGCGTTTATTTCCAACATTCCCACCTCCTCGACAAGTCCACGCGATGAAGAGCAAACCAAGCATGCAGACGAGTTCGCTGCCCGGTACTTTGTTGAAAACCATGGCAGAGATTGGGATTTAGTTTTCTCGTCCTATTTACCAATAGATATACAAAAATCTAATCATTTCGCAACAAAGAGAGACGGATGGGAGAAGTCGCTCTCCAGTCACGAAAAAACTCTATATACTCGCACGTTACATATAGGAAAACCTACAGCAACACTTAGGTTTGACGATAATATGATAGCTAGCCGTCTTCACGGTATTATTCGCCCAATGACACTGCCACAAGCTGCAAACGTGTTAAACCCTTGGTATTATTACCTGAGCCTTGGAAGCTATAAGATAACCCCCGGCATTGACGGCCTTGAACCTGCCAAAGCTCTGGATGACAGAAAAGCATTCATGGAGCACATGCTCATTGAACAAGTATTGGAGCGCTACAACTTTAATGGCAAAAAAATCCTCGATGCAGGGTCAAACTGCGGTTTCTTTAGCGCTGTGTATGCGCAGCATGGCGCGGTGTCCTTCACTGGTATTGAAGGCCGGTTACAGCATGTTCATCAGGGCCAATTATATTGGGGCACTAATGACTTCATTTCGGGCAGCCACTATGAATTCATTCATGCAAACATTGACGATAGCAGCACATGGAAAAAATTAGACGCAAGAAACGAGTTTGATTTCACCCTATGTGCCGGCCTGCTCTACCACCTACCTAATCCCATCGAAACATTGAGAAACCTCGCACAACGGACACGAGAAGTCATAGTGGTCGATAGCCGCATTTCCCAAGAAGCCAAGCCCATTAAGGAAAAGGGTGGCTGCAGCTTTGATGCTATTGTACAAACCAGAGATAAAATAAATCCGAAACTTGCCGACCTTGTTAACGTTCTAAATGCTGAGGGATTTAATGTAACAAACATAACTTCAGAAAATCAAATAACTGGAGATATTCCGGCAGTTGATGATTATAATAAAGGAAACCGTGTCACCCTTTATGCTGAAAGGCGTAAATAAATAATGTCAGTAGTCAAGAAACTTCCCCAAGTATTATTGGAACTGACGAATAATTGTAATTACCGGTGCGTCTCCTGTCCTCAATCTATATGGCAAAGTCCGGATTTTATTCACTCTCCTTTCGACAGACCTCGCGGATTTATGAGTTTCGATCTTTTCGGAGAAATCGTTGAGGAACTGTTTTACAGCGCTGAAGAAATAAATTTTAGTTACTTCGGCGAACCTATGATGCACCCTCGGTTTCTTGACTGCATGTCTTTGCTTAAAAAGCGACCTAAAGGAATGCGTATAGTCATGAATTCTAACATGTCTTACGTAACCAAAGAGATTTTCGAAAAACTCATCGAAATAGGCTTGGATGACCTAAGGATAAGTCTAGATGCAGCAAGTGAAAAAATATACGATATTGTAAGGCCTGGTAATTACTGTGTCGACCTTGATGGTCAACCTCAAAAGAACCTACGCTTTGAGACCATCTGTGAGAAGGTTGCTTACTGGCATAGACTAGCCGACCATACCGCAACTCGGCACGTATACACGGTCGGCAGCCAAAATTATCATGAAATTTATGATTTCATCGCGACGTGGCAACAACACCTAGGCAGTAAAGACGTTATACTTTTTAAAAACATCCTTACCTATGGCGGAAAGATGGAAGATCCTCTGGTTAAAATCGGCCCCTGTAACAATTGGGACTTCGGCCTACTCACTATAGATTGGTCAGGGAAGGTTTCCGCGTGTCACCTCGACACTAATATGGAATTACAAGTCGGCCATGTTTCGAAAGACCGTATTCTAGATATTATGTCTTCAGAGCGCTACCAAGTTGTCCGGGATGCTTCCTTAAAACGTAAAATAACACCGTGTGATACATGTGTTGATTCGAACTATTGGGACAATACGGTACGGATACATAAAGACACTGAGGTTCCGGACGATATCGAAACGTATTTCGTTTAAATAAAGAAGTAACGCGATAACTAGCGGGCTACACTAAGCAAACCTATGCGGCTAATCTATCATTCAAAATTGATGCAATGGTTGTAACACCTCCACCGCTCAATGTTTTTGAAGCACGCTCTTCATGGATAGCGCCAAATCGATTAAGGTAAGACGCATTTATATGCTGATCTTCTTGTGTGGCCGTCACCTCAACTTCACAACCTGCAGCGATAGCCTCCAGCGTCGTAGCGCCTGCGGAGCCTACATATTTTCGGCTTTTTCCGAGTAACATTGGCATATCAGCATTCCGCATGATCATTATGCTTTTGTGTACTTCTGTTAACGCTTCGATAGCGTTATCCAATTCTATATAATCTGGCACTGGCAAGTAAATTGGTTCGTCTGTGTCAACAAGCAAATCCCTAATTACAGGTAATGCCAGTGTGCCGCCGTCCGTACCGCCAAAACTTACAACAACACCGCTGCGCTCATTTTGTGGCTTAGCAAGTTCAAAGAAACGCCGATCAACGAGTGCATAGTCTGGACCCAAAAAAAGCTGTCCCACATTATAGGCGCTATAATCCAGTTCTTGCGCATAAAGGTTTGGGTTTACCAGATAGTCGCAGACGACGGGCCGCTCTGCCAAATCATCAATTACCAAGCTTGCTTTTGCTACGCGGCAAATATCGCCTATCTCTTCTATCGTTTGTGAGCAGGTATCAATCACCACCAAATCATTACTTAGATCAGCCGGCATTGTAAGCGTCGCCTCAAACCCTAACGCTGCCACCAAAGACCGGCCTTTGTCGCTCGACAAAACAACAGCAATATCAAAGCCTTGCTTCTTAAGCGCTTCTGCAAGTGTTAAGGAACGTCGCACCCGCCCAAGGCCGGATGTTAAGCCGCATTCAATTATGATGGTCGCACGGGCCAATATGCCCTCCACTAAAAAAACGTCTTTTATCTACTTCAAAAACACCTAGCCGCACCCATAGTAAAGCGCCCAGAAATACCACTATGCATAGGCCGTGCCAGAGATTCTCAACTATAGGATGGACGCTGTCATTTAGCAAAATCTAATGTTTTGATTGACTTAGCATCACCCTCCACCCCGACAACACAAACAGTAACTTCATTTATCTATTCTGTTAGCCCCTTAGCCTGCCTGTGTTTCAAGCGGTATCGCAATCGTTGTTTCACCCTCTTCCATCATAAATACGGTCGCGATCATCGCGAGTTTTCCCATCTCTTCGGTAACCTTACCAACCTCTTTGGCATGCATATAACCTGAAAGCATGGAAGCCGCCTGCGCCCGCTTCATATCCACTTCTTTAAGCAAGTTCACAACAACTGGGTAGTCTTCATCACTCACATCAAACGTACCATTCAAAAATGGTTTTTCATCTTGTAATACAGTTACTTCTAGCTGCCGCATGGTTACCTTTCCGTTAAATAACTATTTTCTTAATCTCGAAACCATCATCCCACCAATAGTCCGGCAGTTGACTACCAGCCTTTATCCGACTTAGAAAGTTCTTCTTGGTCTGTGTTCATTAATTGCTCAAGTAATATCCGAGACCGTTTTGCATAGTCTATCAGAGATTTTTCGTCGTCCCTGAAAGCCGCCGACGCATAAAGCATATTTTCGTCATATCCCTTAAATTTCATAACAGTTCTGTGGGCTTGGTATGCGCTATATCCAAGCTCCTTAAGAGCCAATTCTCCAACCTCAAGAGAGGATGCGAAGGTTTCACGGCGAACCTCAATCGCACCAGCTTCCATCAACTTCACCACATCACCCCGGTTTTTAGCTCGGGCCAAAACAGGCAAGTCTGGATAATGTTTCTTCACCAACTCCGCCGTCGCGAGCAATGTGTCCGGGTCATCAATTGCTAGTATAAGCAATTTAGCTTTGCCAGCCCCCGCAGCCTCCAATAAATCAAGCCGTGAGGCGTCACCGTAGAAAACTTTATACCCAAATTTTCGTAACATCTCGATATGGTTCGGATCATGGTCAACCACAGTCACTGGTACCTTCAGCGACAACAACAGTCTCCCAATAATTTGGCCAAACCGGCCAAACCCTGCAACGATAACATGGCCTTCGTTGGCCACCACATCCGTTTCTCTATCTGGCGTTTGTGATAATGCTGGCATTAAGATTTTATCGTGCGCCCATAGTATAAAGGGCGTTAGCAACATAGAAAAAGTCGCAACAACAACCAGCAACGCGGCATCCTGCGTGGGCAGCAAACCCACAGATGCGACCAGCGCAATCAAGACAAACGCGAATTCCCCTCCTTGCGCCATCAAGATAGCAAGCAACACACGGTCACCTTTACCATGTCCAGCTAATGCGCCAATGCCATAAAGAACAACCGCCTTAATCACCATGAAACCAAGGGTTGCTACCACAATCAAAACCGGCCGCTCTAACACAAGCGACAAGTCTACAGACATTCCCACCGCGATAAAAAATAACCCGAGTAATAAGCCCTTAAAGGGTTCAATATTTAGCTCTAACTCATGTCTATATTCCGACTCCGCAAGCAGCACCCCGGCCATGAAAGTACCAAGAGCCATCGAAAGCCCTGCCTTGTCGGTTAGCAGACCCGTGCCAATAACCAGGAGCAAAGAAAAGGCGGTAAAAACTTCACGCATCCTTGTTGCGGCGATGTAACGGAAAATAGGTCGCAATAAATACCGTCCACCAATAATGATGACTAAAAACACAGCAACAATCCGGCCAACACCCATAAAGGTCATACTGTCATCACCAGCAGCATTGAGGGCAAATAAGGGTACAATCGCTAGTAGCGGAATAACCGCGATGTCTTGAAACAACAAAACTGAGAATGCCGATTGCCCCACCATACCACCAGATTGGCCGCGTTCCTGCAACGCCTGCAATGCTATAGGGGTCGATGAAAATGCTAGCGCTGCCGCCATGAAAAGCGCAGACACCATTTCTAGCCCAGCCATAAAACCAATCAAGCCAAGGACCGCAGTTGACAAAAGAACTTGTGCGCTACCAAGCCCAAAAATCGGTTTACGCATCTGCCAAAGCTTCGATGGATTAAGCTCAAGTCCTATCAGAAACATTAGCAGCACCACACCAACCTCAGAGAAATGCAACGTTGCATCCACATCTTTAACAAGGTCGAGCCCAGCTGGACCAATCACTATACCTGCCACTAGATAACCAAGCACGGCCCCCAGACCAAGCCGCTTGAAAACCGGCACCACAAGAACAGCCGCCAGCAAATAAATGAGCGCAACCCCTAAAAAACCCTCAGATACTTCCACGAATTAGCCCCCTATCTCAGATAGATGCTTTTGATATTGCTTTTCGATGGCGTTCACCTCTTTCCGTGTCAGGTCACCAGCGCCTTGCACAATAAAAGGCTTCTCTATTTTCATATCACAAAACCGCGCAGTTTGCTCCAAGGGGGCCAAATAGGATGTAAGCGCTGCCCCGTGCAATCCTTCCTCGTTGTAGGCCTCGACACCACCGCCCGTCGTCACAGCAAGCATGAAGCTTTTGTTCTTAAGAGCCCGTTCGCCTTCGCCATAAGAGAAGCCTCTCGTCAAAACGGTATCGACCCATTCTTTCAGTAAGGCAGGTGCACTATACCAATATAATGGGAACTGGAATACGATGACCTCATATTGCCGGAGCAGCTGCTGCTCTACTGCAATATCTACATAAAAATGCGGATAACACTCGTAAAGGTCTCGGCCTGTAACAAAATCAAGCGATGTAGCTGCTTGAAACAAATGTCTGTTAACACGTGATTTATGCGGGGATGGGTGCGCATATACTATAAGCGTTGAGCTAGGCATGAACCCCTCCTTTTTCTAAAGAACGCCCTTCAAGTCCTGCTCTTAGAATTGGTATACGACCTATAATAAACTGCCTAAAGGCCCGCATACGGGCGGCGGCTCGCAAATCTCGATGCGACAACAACCATACATCATAATTAGGGTCGGGGTCGGGGTTGCCTAGTTGCACCAAGTTATCGTCTCCAACTGCCAATATACAGGGGAAATACCCAATTCCTAAGTTGCGGCGCACCGCTTCCAGTTGGAGCAATACATTGTTAAAATGACCTGCCACACCCAGATGTGGAAAAGGGCTGTGTTTATCAATCCAGCTCGGTCGTTCCTCTGGCGTGCCCCACCCCACCCACTTGGCTGAGCTATTTGGGGCACTTGGGTCATGGTCTTCAAGATATTGCCGTGTTGCGTAAGCTGCTTGATGCAAGGTACCAATTTTCCGCCCAATAAGATGTTCTGGCGGCGAATTAGTGAAACGTATCGCGACATCTGCTTCTCGCCGCGACAAATCGAAAACCTCAAAAGAATCATTCACCTTGATTTGGATATCAGGATATTCTTTCATAAAGTCTTCCAGATGGGGCATCAGCAAGGACAGTGCCGCAGCATCAGGCATCGTTACACAAACTTGACCCTTAAGTTCATCATCCCGGCCAGTAACACGGCGTCCAAATGTATTCAGACTTTCATCCATACTCAGGGCAACAGGCATGAGTTCCCGTCCAGAATCTGTTAACTGGTAGCCATCTGGCATACGGTCAAAAAGGCGTACACCGAGGTCTGTCTCCAATGTCTCAATTCTCCTCGAGACTGTGCTGTGACTCACGTTAAGACTTTTGGCTGCCACCCGCATCGACGGCGCATCAGCAACAGCTAAAAATATCTTGAGATCATCCCAGTTCATATACACACCTATATTTTACCGGTCCATATATGCACCATAATGTTATTATTTCAATAATTTTGCGCACCACCTTTTCACTATGCCAAAGATACAAACCGCCTCAGCGCAAAATATAACAATTGAACCGCAGCGCGCACTATTCGGTGCACTCGGTACACTGTCTACACTCAGTCAATAGGCCTTGGAATTATCTGTCCTTTTCCTACTAGCCAAAAAACGCTACCTCTGGTGCTAATAGCAACAGGCACCAGAGGTAAAAATGAAGACCAAAGGCATTATCTTAGGTGGCGGACAATCAAAGCGTATGGGCCAAGATAAAGCCGCATTGATACATAAAGGTCAGACGCTGTTGCAACATACCATGAACCTTCTAACCACACTTGAAATTCACGACATTATAGTTCTGGGCCGCCCTAGCGACCCACACGGCATAGCGGATGCTGCACCCCACCAAGGGCCAGCAACAAACTTACAGCTTTGGTTCAAAGAACAATCTACACCATTTAGAGCCGTTGTTTTACCAGTAGATATGCCATTTTTAACGGCTGAATCCCTGCAACATCTTATGTCTTATGACACCGGCGCCTATTTTGATGATCTATATCTACCCTTTGTCGCAACGATAGGCGACTCACCCCATACCACGGCCAATCGCATGAAAGATCTGCTGTCACAACTTTCCCTCACATGTGTTCAACCTCCCAAGAATTGGCGGAAACAACTTACTAATATCAATGAAATTGCCGATTTGAAGGTGCTAGACAGTCAAAACTGAGACCTTCGTGCAACAGTTATTACGCTATTTAAATTGTAACTTTTTCATACTGGACATTGGCCTGCTCCTAATTATGGTTAATTTTGCTGGCCTAATTAAATAGTTTAGCCAGCTTAATTTGACTAACTGACTGCGATAATTTGACTTGGTATCGACTTGTTACACTAAAACTGACCGGCGCCATTCATGTTACGCTACAAACTAGGAGACTTCCCGTGGCAGACGGTACAGTAAAATGGTTTAACTCAACTAAAGGCTTTGGCTTCATCAAACCAGACAATGGCGGCGATGATATTTTTGTACATATCTCAGCTGTTGAAGCAGCTGGCCTTAATGGCTTGAACGATGACCAGCCTATTTCATATGAACTCGTAGAAGACCGTCGTGGTCGTATGTCTGCGGGTAATCTCGTACTGAAGTAGTTCACACGATATCAAGATACGAAAAAAGGGGCATATGCCCCTTTTTTGCTACCTAAGTTTTTACCTACCTGTATGAATTATGGCTGCTTATAAACTTTCCCGTCCTTCATCACAAAACCAACTTTCTCCATAATAGTGATATCATCGAGCGGGTTCCCCGGCACCGCGATAATATCCGCTAAATAGCCTTCCTGAATCTGACCAATCTTGGTCTCCATTTTCAGAAGCGTGGCAGAATTAACCGTTGCTGCCTGCAGCGCCTGTAAGGGAGTCATTCCAAATTGAACCATACGAGAAAGCTGCTTCGGATTGTCGCCGTGTGGATAAATAGCAGCATCTGACCCGAATACCATTTTCACGTCTGCTTTCACTGCTCGGGTGAAACTGTCGCGCTGGCGCTTAGACACTTGGCGTTCCTTATTAATGTTTTCCTCAGGTACGCCATTCTCTTCACCGTACGTTAGCGTGTACTCTGTGTTATAAATATCCATTGAAAAAAAAGTGCCGAACTTTTTAGCAAGTTCAATTCCTTCATCATCCAAGAAACTCACGTGTTCCACAGAATCAACACCAGCCACAATCGCAGCCTTAATACCATCAGTACCATGCGCATGAGCTGCTACTGTTACGTTGCGGCGATGGGCTTCATCTACAATTGCTTGCATTTCCTCAAGCGAATATTGCTGCACGCCAACCTTGGTACCCTTTGAAAAAACACCACCTGTTGCACAGAATTTGATCGCATTCGCACCGTACTTAATATTCTCTCGAACCTGCGCACGAACAGCCCACGGTCCATCTGCTACACCGCCTGCTTTATACTGCATTTCGGGCGGCAGAAAATTATTATCACAGTGCCCACCAGTTATACCGAGGGCATTACCAACTGCAAAAATACGCGGCCCGTCAATGTCCCCTGCATTGATACCATCCCGAACACCAATCACTGAATACCCATCAGCGCCCACATCACGCACTGTAGTAAAACCAGCCATCAAGGTTTTCTCTGCGTTCTTAACAGCAACCACCGTTTGCCTAGGAATCGAATAGCCCATGCTTGCGATGTAACTGCCACCCGCATCACCCGATAGGTGCACATGCATATCCATTAAGCCCGGAACAAGTGTCATCCCCTCAAGGTCAACTCGCTCAGCACCTTCTGGCATTGCCACTGCGTCAGCTGTTCCAATCGCAACAATATGCGTATCACGAACCACAATCGCTGGATTACTAATCATGCTACCATCTGCAACATTAAGAAGTGCCGCAGCAGTAATATAAGTGTCCTTCGCATAAACCCCGGTTGCTGAACCAAGTACGATCGCTGCCATAGACACGGCTGTCATTAACTTTTTCATTCTATCCCCTCCATACAATATGCAGAGAAAGGTAAGCTGATTTATAACCTCTGTCTAGATTCTCAACAGCCCGCACCGCAAAACAGCAAGAAAATCCCTAAGTCTGCAAATAAAAAAGGATGGAACAGATCCCTCTGTTCCATCCCAAATCATAGTCTCGTTAACCAAGAAAACTAACCCGCTGCAGCAGCCGCTTTCTCGAATTCTTCTCTCGCGTGAATAAATTGACTATGCGCTTTTTCCACATAGGCCATTACTTCATCCACATAGCCATCCGTAGATGCCGACCAAACTCGGTTGATATAGCGTTCCCCTGCGGCAAAACTGGACATAATGTCTGCATAAGCCCGAAGGCCGAACAGATATTTCATACTGTCCCGAGCGTCTGCAAACGTCAGCAAGTCTTCCCGGAAAATTCGGTCAATCTCAAAGCGCATTTCATAAGTTGGCACTTTGTCTTTACGGCCATTGAGCTCTGACAAGTTTTTCACGATACGGTCAAGACTACTCTCAAGTTCAGCGCGATTTTCACGCAGCATCGTACTGTCTTTTGCAGCGGCAGCTTCAGCACGTTTGTGTAACACAATCCCCAAAACACCCGCCAATACGACAGGGACAAACAAGGTCCAATTAATCACCAAAGGATCAAGTGACGCGAGAAATGCTCCTGACAGGAACGCGAGTACAACAAGTAATTTACCAAATAATTGCATTTTCTGTCTCCCTAACTAGCGCTCAAAATCATCATAACTGCGTCACCAACGCCGGTGAGAGCCTCACCAACAATAAACCCAGCTGCTATTGGAATACCTGTATTATCAGACCAAACTTTACCTTTTTTACGATCTGTAATTTCGCGAAGCAACGTACCAACCGAATAGGTCAATACGATACTGAAAGGTAGATAGAACCCAAGGCCAACAGTAATACCAAGACCACCCTGCAAAGCTGTAAGAAGCCCCCCGAGTGCTGCGCCTGCGAAATACTTTTCGTGAGGGACATCGCCGCCTGTTATACCGCGTACCATCGAAGCTAAAGCTTCACCTTGCGGTGCAGGTAACGCATCAGAACCAAGCGTGTAGGCTTCGTGCAAAGTAAAGACGAGCACAATGATCAAAATCGGACCAAGCCACGCACCGAAAAACTGTCCCATCTGTTGCATACGCGGTGTCGCACCAACGAGATAACCTGTCTTAAGATCAAGCATCAAGTCTGTTGCTTGGCTCATAGCCACACAAGCAGCAGCACCAACCGTTATAGATGCCACAATCGCAGGGCCAGTATCCATACCGCCAAAGCTCTGTGTGATAACGATTAAAATTGTCACCGCAACAAGTGTCATCCCGGAAAGGGGTGACCAGTTGGTCCGGCCAATAGCTTCAGAGAGGATAATGCCAGCCATCCAAATCCAAAGCGTACCAAAGACAGCCATCAGGATGCCACGGGCAATGCCCACTTCTTCGACCGACGTATAAGCCATCACACCAAGTAAAATAGCCGAGGCACCAATGGCGATATAAAGCAGTTTGATTGGCATTTCATCTTTACTGAGGGCACTTTCTGTCTTCGCGGAAGACTGCATGGACCCTACCGCTGACTTAATAAGCGGAAAGGCAAACATTACCCCAATAACCGCGCCGCCAATCAGCATACCAATGCCCGTTGGCCGGAAAAGCGCCACCCTCATAGCTCCTGGGTCAGAAAGCACGACACCGTTTACCACAGGGAACATACCTGTCACATCAAGGAGCGGCGCGATGATCCAGTAACAAACATAACCACCAATAATGAAAGCAACACCACCACGACCAGCGATATAGCCAACACCTACTGTCATCAACGACAAGAACCAAATACCGTTCAAATAGCCTGGCAAAACAACACTGCCAACTTGCTCATTGATCCAACCAAAGAAGTCGAAATTTGCACCGCCTGTAATACCGTATACAAGTGCTGAAACGACACCCGCACCAACAAGCAACGTTGCTTTCTGAATACCAGCACCCGGTGATTTCAAAATAGAGGCTACAGCGACCCCACCAGGGTAGGTGAAACGCTCAAAATCAATCATTTGCTTACGTAGGGGTATGATAAAAGCAATACCAAGGAAAGCCCCGGCAATTGCACCAAAGGTCAGCACATATGGATTAAATTCATATCCATAACCAAGGATAAATATGGCGGGCACAGAGAACATCATACCTGATGATGCGCCGTTAACGGCGCTCGCAACCGTCTGTGCAACGTTATTCTCAACAATGGAGCGTCGCCGTAAAATACCTCGCAAAATACCAAAACCAAGTATGGCTGCAAGCTCTGACCCCTCAATTGAGAAACCAAGCTTCAGGGCAGCATACCCAATTGAAACCGATATGATTGCACCAAGAAAATAACCAACTATGACGGCATGTGGCGTCAGCTCCGGATATGCGCCCTTAGTAATTGGGCCGCTTCCCGTTTCAGCATGATCAGACAAGTGAGACCTCCCCAGTCTTTATTTAACCAGTCTTTATTTATTCAATCCCTGCAGACCGCATAGATATGCGCCTTGACCTCTCAATAAACCATTTTACTTCCCTGACAAAATGGTGCCTGCATAGTTGCTATGCGCTCAACAACCTTGCACACATAACAAATCAAGATTAGCACTAACATATCACTTTGACTTAGACGACTCTAACTTGTCGTGCTCACAACAAAAACTAACCGATGAGGCCCCTTTCACATGTCAAATTCTGACACAAAATTAGACATGGTGTGGCTGCAAGAAAGGCTAAGACGCCACTTCAGCGAACTAGCACGCCTAGCGGCCCCGGCCGTTATGATGCGCATTGGTATCCTCGGTCTCGCCATGGTGGACACAGCAATGGTGGGGCATTACGCAACGCAGCACCTAGCATGGCTCAACCTTGCTAATCAGTCGGTTATTATGTTTGCGCTTGTTGTTGGGCTTGGGCTCTTATCCGGCATTATGGTCTATACCGCCAATGCGTTTGGTACTGACGATTACAGGGAAGCCGGAAAAGTGTGGCGCCGATCCCTTCCTTTTACCATCAGTGTCGGCATCCTTCTATTGCTTGCTATTTGGCCTGCTGAATTATGGCTCACACTGCTCGGGCAACCCCCAGAAAATGCTGAAATGGGCGGCAAGCTCATCCGTATTCTGGCACTTGGCTTGCCCGGACACATGCTATTTGTAAATTGCACCATGTTCCTTGAAGGCATCAAACGAGCAGAAATTGGATTTTACCTGATGATGTTCGCAAATGTCGTGAATGGTATTTTAAATTATGCTTTAATTTTTGGCAATTGGGGCATGCCTGAACTTGGCGCGGAGGGTTCAGCATGGGCGTCCACCGGGGTACGCTGGTTTATGGCTTTTTCTGCGCTTGCTTATGTTTGGTGGTCCAAAAGCTTAAAGCCTTACGCCGTACGAGAGCCTCACGGCCAAGCTTGGAAGGATTGGAGTGACCAGCGCCAAATGGGGTATGCGTCTGCGGTGTCTCTCGCGGCAGAAGTATTAGCCTTTTCTGCACTCGCAATTTTCGCTGGTTGGCTTGGTACAGTGCCTCTTGCAGCACACGGTGTAGTGTATCAAGTGATTGGCCTGCCCTTAATGATATCAATCGGCATCGGCGTGGCAACCACAGTAAGGGTTGGTATTGCACTATCACGACGTGACCGAGCTGATACTGCCCTCGCCGGCATATCAGGTATATTACTAAACCTCGCAGCTACTGGTATCCTTGCTATAGTCATCTATTTCAACACACCGTTCATGCTTGGTATTTTCACCAGCGATATGCGTATCGTCGATTTACTTGCACCCATTGCCCTCATTTTTACATTAGGCATGATCGCTGACGCCTCCCAGATGGTTACCTCATTAGTTTTACGTGGGTACAAAGAGACATGGTGGCCAACCTACCTTCAGGCCTTTGCCTTCACAGTAGTGATGTTGCCAATTTGTTATTACCTAGCTTTCCCCGCAGGTATGGGCATCAAAGGATTAATGCTCGGTATGACGATAGGTGTATCTGTTTCATGGACGCTGCAACTCGCTCGCTTTGTCCATCTGGCACGACAACCACTAGATACATAGGTATTTACACGATACCTTAAAATTGCAGTGACTTGTTTGCCATACTTTTACCTTTTTCGTTTCTACTACTTAACAAACGCTGCAAGGCATCATATTTCTAGAGGAAAATATATAAATTAGGACTACGACAGTGTTTATGAAACGTTTTTTGGTGTGTTCTTTTGCCACACTACTATCCGTACCCGCCCATGCTCAGTCCTTTATTGGGGAAGGCTTCAATACAGCTATCGAAGCTGTGCAAGATGGTATTGACCTTATCTGGCCAGATAGACTGAACCTAAAAGGCCTTAGTGCACGTGTCGGCTTTGGTATTGGTTTAACACCCGATTATATGGGCTCTAACAATTACCGTGTGCGGGTTATCCCCCTTATCGACATCAAATATGAAGATCGTGTCCATCTGAATGGAAGCCGTCTGAGTTATAATATATGGGAAGAAGGTCAATTCTCTGCCGGACCCCTTATGAATGTTCGTTTTGGCCGCGACGCCCGCCAAAATTCCGTACTGGAAGGTTTTGGCGACATAGGTGACACATTGGAGTTTGGAGCCTTTGTGCGGTATCAGACCAAAGCTGCTATGATTTCAGCAGAGTACCGACATGGCATCGGTGCTGGTATAGGTAGCAGCATACTGTTAACCGCTGGTCACGGCATTTATAAAAATGGCCGTTTCTCAGCTATGCTAGCCGCCCGCGCGCGCTGGATGGACCAGAAAACCATGCAAACAAATTTTGGAGTTACAGCAGCACAATCTACAGCCTCAGTACAAGGCCTATCAGCTTTCTCAACCGGGTCTGGTGTCGCTGAGGTCAATGCTAATTTAGTTGGCTCGTTTGAATTGAATGAAAAAGTGAGGCTGTTAAGCTTGGTATCTTTTGGCAAACTTCTTGACGATGCAGCTGACAGCCCGATCGTGGTAGATGGACGAGGGTCATCAACTCAGGTTATTACGGGTGTCGGGCTGGCCATCGCCTTTTAAACCAACCCAACACCCAATAGGAGAACCTAACAGGTAACTCCTCAACTTGGGCCTAAGACCTTGCCCTTAAATCCAAGTTGTAATTTCTTTAAGCGCCTTCTTGTTAATTACAGGCACCTCAACATCATCTTCCGGATACCCTGCAACAACCAGCATGATGGCTTTTTCATTTGCGGGCCGACCACATACTTCATTGAGGAAGCCCATAGGCGACGGCGTGTGCGTTAGAGTTGCAAGCCCCGCGTTATGGAGTGCTGCAAGCAAGAAGCCACTCGCGATACCCGCGCTTTCATGCACATAATAATTATTGGTGCGCGTACCTGTATCCTGATCAACCGCATAGGACTGCCTAAAAATGGCGATCAGATAAGGCGCTTTCTCAAGAAACGGCTTGTTGGCGTCCGTCGCAAACGGTTCCAGGTCCTTGAGCCATTCCTCCGACGCACGCCCCCCATAAAACTCACGCTCTTCTTCTTCAGCGGCAACACGAAGCCTTGATTTCACATCCGGGTCCGCAATCACAGCAAAATGCCATGGTTGTTTATTGGCACCAGACGGCGCACGGCCAGCAGTCAATATTGCATTCTCAATAACTTCCCGCGGTACTGGTTTATTAGAAAACTCCCGTACGGTACGACGATTTTTCATCAAATCAAAAAACGCCTGTGAACGCTCGATCATCTCATCAGATTCATAATGTGTAAATCCTTCGAGTGGAGCGAAGTTTGCAGCTTTCATTGTTCATCCTCTCATCACCCGGTGGCAATTTGCACCTGGTTCATGCATAAATGGGTCATTCGTTTTACAGGATTGCCCTATGGTCTCGCGCTTAACATATTTTTACGTTCTTTTTTACCTGATCACCATCAGTAGCCAAGCGAATGCTCAAGCAATCATCATTAATCCAAACAGCCTCCCTACAGCTGTTATGAAAGAAGTAATTTCATATGAAACTTTATTTGTCAATGGAATATATACACATGGACTGACTGAAAATATTGCTAAAAACCATATGTACCTTGGGACATATTATAAAACACTCTTGTCATTCATAGCTTTGCGAATGGTAGCCAAAGATGAAATTAAGTTGCATGAATCAATTTCTTTTACGCTCCCTGACACTTTAGAGCGAAATCCTTTTCGCGTTGCTGTAACACCGCATCATATCTTAACCGAAACTGCTGGTTTTGCGGTACCTGTTCGCATTAGCGATACACCACTGGAACGCTACACCAGCCACGTGCGAACGGCAGGACAGATGGCCCACAATGACATCATTGGATGGGCACTTCTTATTGAGTTTCTCGAAGCAAAAAGCGGCCAAACCATCGAAAAAATAATAGAACAGGAAATACTAAACCCTCTCGGCCTTAACCTTAACAGTTTAGCGATTCCCGATACCATATCACCCCTCCAGAAATTGGAAAAAATAACGGGAAATGGATTGTTTTTTACGGAAATCACCCGCCTGCTGATTCGTAACCGCACACCGGATGGGAAAAGGTTTTTACCGCCAACTCTCTATAACTCCATGACTGCGCAGCAAAGCTGGCGCATGCACCCTTTAACGCCGAACCATACCTACGCAGGTGTTTTTGCATGGTCGAAAACTCAGAGATGGTTAGAGCCAGCACCGAGCAACCTGAAAGGCCCTGCTTTTATGGCTTTTCCTGAAGCTGGCATTGCCTTCATCAACCTTAAGGGCCTAAACACGGAATTCCGCGCAGCTGTCAAAAGCCTTGCACAGGATAGGTTTCTACCCATGAAAAGCGACAACCGGCTGGGTGACGCAAGCCTGCTTACCCCTTATGAACGGTTTAGCGGGTATTATGTGCGCGCTGACGCCCCAACAGCTTGGTTGAAAGATCGGTTGCAAACGATCAACAATAGCCAGCTCTATATCCGCGAAGAAAATAATGGCATCCTCAGCGTGAAGCCCACCGGTAAGGAACAACCCGCATCCTACGAACACCTTGCCCCTTTCCACTACACAAACCACACAGGTACCACTGTAACGCTTAGCCCCTATAAGTCTGGAGGGTACTTGATGCTCGATGGCGTGCTATATCGGTACGCTGGCATTTTAGGTAACAAAACATTTGTTATCAGCTTGTTTCCATTTGTCATTATTTTATTACTGTCCACCGGGTTTTACGCAAACAGCAAGACCAGTAGGGCTTGGCGACGTATGGGCCAGTTTGGGTTTATCGGAACATTACTTATCTGCACAGGCCTACTCTGTGACTATTTATGGTGGCCAATCGCACTCTTTGAATGGGATTTACCTGTACTGATTTACGCATGGCGCATCCTGCTAAATATAGGGCTGGTCCTTGTTCTAAGCCTGCCGCTTTTTGCGCTTTCTTTTGTGCGACATAACCGCATGCCAGAGGGTTCAGCGCTCATGTATGTGCCCTTCCACTTAGCGCTTATCAGCATTGCCGCGGTGGCGCTTTTCCTTATTCTAATAGCATGGGGTATGGCAGCTGAATTTTCCGCCTATTAACGGCTATAGTCACTTCGGCTAGATTGGCGTCTTAATGGGTGACTGGTCCAACCGCTGGGCACATCAGCTTCGAGGTTTTGCTGCGCATCATAATAACCGGGCATCAGTTTAAGGGCCTCGCTGAAAGCCTCTTTCGCTTTCTGCGGCTCACCCAAATGATGAAGTGCCACACCCAAATTATTCCAAAGATCCTCTGAAGGCGCAGTATGGATTGCTTCATGTAATAATTCATAAGCCTGTTGCCAATGACCTTGCGCCGCTGCGGCACTTGCCGCGATATAGTCCACAAACAATCCAGAATTCATACCGTAGGGTATAATGGCGGCGTGCCGGTCTTGCACTTGGTGTGCATAGCGGCTTGCCGCATCATAGTCTTGCCGGTATAGAGCCATACCCGCGAGCACACTATATTGCTCCACTTCCGAGAGCTTGCTTTTTCGGAGCCGTTGTTCGATTGCGTCCAGACCATATTTTTCTAGCGCACGGCGCACATGGTCACGGGTTTTCGCAAGGTCTCGCGATATGGTCTCTGCCCGATGATAATAGCAATAGCCAGCCGCTTTTTGGGGCTCAATCTTTACCCCCGACATTATTGCCCTAAGTAAAAAATCATAGTCTTCCGCGCAAGAAAAACTAGTGTCGAACCCCACAGACCGAGCTACAGACACTCGAAACCCACAGTGCAGTAGCGGATACCAATTGCGTTCAACGCATCGAACCTCGGCGCCTTTCTCAAACATAAAATCAGGAATAGCGAGTGCCTTAATTTGCTTTCCCGTTTCATCATCAATCAGGACACCGCCGTCATAAACAATATCCACCCCAGCCTTCAGAGCCTCCAGCATTGTTTCCGCGCGGTTTGGCATGATTGCATCATCAGCGTCTAACCACATCCCGTAAGGCGTTTTTATTTCTTCGAGGGCTCGACCGCGGGCTGCCCCTACACCCCCATTTTGAGGTTGTTTGACGATCGTAATCAATTCGCCAGCAATTTGCTCAGCAATTTGCACCGTTGCATCCTTGCTTCCATCATCTACAAGTAAAATAGGGAAAGGACCCGAGGCAAGCGCCGAACGCACAGCACGCGCAATTGTTTGTTCAGCATTATATGCAACAATCACTATTGTTAGGTCATGCATTGTCGCCTCAACACCAAATTGAAAAATACTTTTGCAACATATTGATTAGTTTGACACTTTAGAGCGAAATGGTCACCGGGTAATTTATAATACCCGTAAATACAGGCAGGAAATATCGTTGGCATTCCAGTTCAAAATTGATGGGCGCAGCATTGGCGAAGGGCAGCCTCCCTACGTTATCGCCGAAATTTCAGGCAACCACATGGGAAGCCTCAATACCGCCTTCGCCCTTATAGAAGCTGCAAAAAACGCGGGGGCCGATGCCGTAAAATTCCAAACCTATGAAGCGCACACCATCACGCTGGACAGCGACGATCCTGCCTTTGTAGTGCAGGAGGATCTTTGGAAAGGGAAAAAGCTTTACGACCTATATAAAAAAGCTCAAACGCCTTTTTCTTGGCATCCGGAACTATTTAAAAAGGCCAAAACTGTTGGCATTACGGCCTTCAGTGCACCTTTCGACCACACGGCAGTTGATCTACTCGAAAACCTCAACAGCCCGGCGTATAAGATTGCCTCCTGCGAACTGGTGGATATCCCTTTATTAAAACGTGTGGCCAAAACAGGAAAACCCATCATCCTATCCTCCGGGATGGCCACCGAAGCGGAAATTAACGAAGCACTTGCCACACTGCGTGAAAACGGCGCGTCAGAAATTGCACTTCTGCATTGCATCAGTGGGTATCCAACACCCTTTGCTGACGCCAACATCAAAACCATCGAGAAATTACGCGATAAATACGATGTTCCAATTGGCATATCTGACCATACACTTGGCATGGCAGTCCCTATCGCAGCAACCGCGCTTGGTGCAACCATCATTGAAAAACACCTTTGCCTAGACCGTTCTTCTGAGGCGGTAGATGCGGCTTTTTCTCTCGAGCCTGACGAATTAGCAGCACTGGTTAAACACTGCAGAGACGCTCATGCAGCCCTTGGCTCACCGCTTCTGGCACCCGTAGCATCTGAGGCTGACAGCTTACGTTTTCGACGGTCGCTTTACTTCACAGAAGACATTGCGGCTGGCGCGGAAATTCCCACAAATGCTGTGCGGTCTCTCAGACCGGCAGGCGGCTTGCATACAAGGCATTTAGACGAAATAGTAGGCAGGCGAGCCAACACTGCGATAAAAGCAGGAACGCCGGTTGCCTGGGAACTATTACGACAAGAAACGGATAAGAAAGGTTAAGCTGCCTTTATGATGAATATCCTAATCACAAGCATCTCAGCCAAAGTGCAGCTTGTTCAATCTTTTAAAGACGCGGTCCGTCCATACGGTGGGCTCATCGTCGGCACAGACATGGATAGTAAATGCTGTGCTGCCCATTTTGTTGATGTCTTTGAAACCACCCCGAAAGACGCTTCGCCTAACTATGTGAAACGTATTCTCAAGATATGTGAAGAACGCCAGATCAAACTTATCATCCCAACGCGAGATGCAGAACTAACCGCGCTGGTTTCAATTAAGGATGAATTGGCAGCGCTTGATGTCACCCTGCCGCTTCCAAATTTAGAGTCCCTAAATTTCTGTCTGGACAAAAAACTATTCCATGAATTCTGTGAAACAGAAGGGTACCCTGTGTTACCGCTACGGGATCCACAAGACGCTGACCAGTTCCCTTTGTTTGTTAGAGCAATTAATACCGCCAACGGCAAAGAAGCCTATGAAGTACCAAATTTGGTTGCTTGGCAGCATTTAGGCCTTAACCGTAGCCACTATATTTGCCAACCGTTTTGCACGGATAATGAATATAGCTGTGACATATTGATGGACCTTAATGGCTTGCCGCTACAGGCAGTTGTGCGCCACCGGCAGCGGCTAGTAAACGGTGAAAGCTGGCGATCAGAAATTGTAAACTTGCCGAAACTAGAACAAATGTGCCTCGACATTTGTGCCAAACTAGGCTTGAAGGGGCATAATTTGGTGCAAGCCTTCGTTGACGAAAAAGACAAAATCCATCTCATTGAAATAAACCCGCGATTTGGCGGATGCTCCAACCTCAGCGTAGAAGGCGGCCTGTCCTCACCAGAACGTCTCGTGCAAATGGTCAAAGGTGATATAGCCGCCGCTCAAAAACCACGGGAGATTGAAACAGGGTTATGCTCCAATCGCTATAGTATGGATATATACAGCCGAAAATAGCTAGCGCAGACCCGGACAAACCTGTACCTAGCGGGGCATCCAAATTCAGCCGTAGCCTTAAGGAAAGTTCCGTGGAAAATTTCATCCTCAGGGAAGATAATATCAAGGCTAGCCTTGAAAGCCTTGCCGCCAAAGACAAACAAATCGCGGCAGCCATAGCACAAGTGGGCCTCCCTGCCGAACGAGTTAGTCCGCAAGGGTTTATGGTGCTCCTACGCGTAATAGTAGGTCAACAGTTGTCTGTGAAAGCAGCAGCCACCATCTGGGGTCGTGTCGAAGCACTCGGCGGCGAAAATGCAGTACCAGAGGACTATGCCCGCATCAGCGACGAAGACCTTCGCACTGCAGGCCTGTCCCGCCAAAAAGTCAGCTACTTCCGCTCTCTCTGTGATGAGGTCATATCAGGTAGCCTAAATATAGATGCGCTTGCATCCATGAGCGACGAAGACGCGGTTACAGCAATCACGGCGGTCAAAGGCCTCGGTGTATGGAGCGCCCATATGTATCTAATGTTCTCGCTTGGCCGCGCAGATATCTGGCCTGTTGGGGACCTTGCTGTCCGCATTGGCGCAGCCCGCATTGCCGGAGGGCCAGAACGCCCCACAGAAAAACAAGCGCAGGAAATTGGCGAGCGCTGGCGTCCATACCGCAGTTCAGTGGCCCTGCTTTCGTGGCATTTTTATGCGAACGCACCGCTCTAGGTAAAGCTAATCCCTATAGCGCGGCATTATACGAGCTTTACATACATCCGTCTTATGATACAGCTTGATCGAAACTACGCTGAGCAAAACCAACCGGAGATTCAGACATGAGCCAATTTAGAAAACTGACCGACCATATGTCCGTTTCCCCGCAAATCACCACGGCCGATATTGACGAAGCCGTTGCGGACGGTGTCGAACTCATCATTAACAACCGTCCTGATGATGAAGAGATGGGCCAGCCATCAAACGACGAACTGGCAGCCTACGCCTCAGAAAAGGGCCTCAAATGGGTCCATATCCCGATTGTATCCGGCCAAGTAACGATGGAAGCCATTTCAATCACCAGCGCCGCACTAAAAGACGCAGACAAAATACTGGCTTATTGCCGTTCCGGCACACGGTCCTGCAATCTATGGGGCTTAGCAGCGGCCTATGCTGGCTCAGAAGAAACGGCTGCAATCATCGAAAAATCGGCAGCCGCTGGCTATGACCTATCTAGTATGGCGTCGACACTTAAACATCTTCATGGCACTGAAGATTAAGGCGCGCAATTCACAGCAAAATCAGTGAATAATTTCACCCGAATCAATGCTTAATTGCGCAGTTTGGCCATTTCTCTTTGTGAGCCATCCTTGTCTCAATAACCTTAGCTATGCTCCCACCTAGTTTCGGCAAAGTGTCATCCTGCTTCTGTAATTCCAAATATGCGGCAAAGAAGAACTCCGGGGATGTTTTCATCAAACATACAAGATATTTTTGATCATATTTTGCCTCTATTGTCTCTGTAATCAAAGCACCAACAGAATAAAAAGGGGCATCATAACTGCCTGACAAACCAATATTGTTTACCACTTCATAACCTTTGGCCGTAGGACGGGCTTGAAGATACCCAACAGCCATATCGAGCAGGTCAAAGTTTTGCTGAACACGTCTAGCATTAACATCTAAAATACGCTTACTCAGTTTTGTGTATGCACCCTCACTGTCTACGTCTGAAAAGTCCGCAATCGCCGTCGCGGTACCCTCCCGAACAATTGCAGCCAACAGTTCCACAAAGGGGCCACCACCCCGAACCTCCGGCATAAATAAATTTTGCATGCCGTGATAACTCTCATGAGCAATCAAATATTGCAGCCCCACAGTGTCACCCTTGATACAAGGCAGATCGACGAAAAAGTCCTGCCCTACAGACCACCCGCCACACGACGGTGTAGCAACAGCAACAACAGCCCGGCCATCATAGGACATATTCGGCGGCATATAAGGTGCCAGCATTACCGTGACCGCTTTTGAGAACTCAGCCCCTGCACTTGATAAAGCTTCTATTTCATCCGCGAGGAGTTCACGGCGCTCAAGAACTTCATTAAAGCGAAAATAATCGCGCTCGTTCTTTTCACACATCGCTGCTTTCTGACGCGCTGCAACATATGCATCCATTGTGAAATAATCGCGGAACTGCAAGAAGTGAGCAAGCATATGCTTCACATCTTCTGACTGCCGTATAGCTTTTTCATCAATTACAGTGCCCGAACATACATCCGCAAGAACCGATTGGGCAAAGCTTGTATCTAGCTTCACTCCAACCTCAGAGGCAGCAACTGGGATAACCATCGGCGCAAACATCGTAAAGGCTGCAAGCACCAACTGAACTAATTTGGTCATACGGATATACTCCCATGCGCAAAAATAAGTTTCAACACATGAGACCCTGAGATCACCACAAACTCAAGAGTTTATCGCCAAAAATAACTTACCAATCGTTCGGTTACTTATTATTGAGCCCAAACGACATCAGTAAAAAGGTATATTCCTCAGCAACCTCATACAGACGTTCGAACCTACCCGATTTACCGCCGTGCCCCGCACCCATGTTAATTTTAAGCATTAAAAGATTATCATCAGTTTTAGTGTCGCGTAGTTTGGCTACCCATTTTGCCGGCTCCCAGTAGGTTACACGGGGATCATTAAGCCCGCCAGTTACTAGCATTGGGGGATAATTCTTCGCTTCAATATTACTATAGGGGCAATAGCCCGCGATGTTATTGTAAGCAGCCTTGTCTTTAACCGGGTTACCCCACTCGGGCCATTCAATGGGCGTCAGGGGCAGACTACCATCGAGCATCGTGTTCAAAACATCTACAAACGGCACGTGGAGCGCTGCTCCTTTAAACAACTGCGGAGCTTGATTAAGCACTGCCCCCATCAATTCACCGCCTGCACTACCGCCTGAGATACTGATGCCGCCCTCAGCAGCATAACCTTGCTTAGTCAGGGCTTTCGCCACGTCAACAAAATCATTGAAAGTATTTTCACGACCATCAAGTTTACCAGCTTCATACCAGCCATAGCCCATTTCATCACCGCCCCTAATATGGGCAATCGCATAAGCAAACCCTCTATCCAGTAGCGACAGACGTGCCGATGAAAAAGAGGGGCTCATACCAAGGCCATATGCCCCGTATCCATATAGATGCATCGGCGCGCCAGCATCCTTCCGCCAATCTTTGTGGTACACGATGCTGACAGGCACCTCTGTTCCGTCACGTACCGTCACCATCAGCCGCTCTGAAGTATACTGGTTTTTGTCATAACCCGAGGGAATTTCCTGCTCTTTCCTTAGAACAAGCTTTTTATCTGCGAGGTTATAATCAAACACCGTCGGCGGTGTCGTCAGACTTGAATATGAAAGCCTCACGAAAGCCTGATCAGGCTCTACATTATGGCCTAGCCCCACTTCATAAACCGCCTCAGGCAACGCAATGGAATGCCCAACGCCGTCAGCCGTCATTAAGTAAAGTTGGTCAAGCCCATCAAATCGGTCTTCCACGGCAACAAAGCCGTCAAACACCTGCATACCGTGCAGATACCGCCTGTCTGTGCCCTCAAGTACCACTTCCCAGTCGGCTTCTGTCAGGGCCTCTTCAGCAACGTGGAAAATACTAAAGTTCTGCTGGTCCTTGTTAGAGCGCACAAAAAGACCTTGCGCCGCATGATCAACATAATAGTCATGACCGGCACGGCGCGGGCTAATACACTCAGGGCGCAAAGAGAGGTCAGAGAGCAGTAGCAGATGGTTTTCAGCGGTCACATGGTCACCGCTTCGGATCACGAGATATTTGTCAGAACTTGTTGCCTGAACATGAACAAAAAAGCTCGTGTCCTCTTCCGTATAGAGCGTGACATCCTCAGAACTACCAAGCGTATGGGCTGCCACAAGGAATGGCCGCCATTCCTTTGAGACCTTCACATAAACAAGTGCATCGCTTGTAGCGTTCCAAATGGCTTCGCCTGACGTTTCATCAATTGTATCAGGTAGCATTTCGCCGTTTGAGAGCCTTTTGACTCTCAACGTAAAGCGCTCAGAACCATTATCATCGACGCTGTAAGCAAGATACTCTCCGTCCGGGCTGACAGTAAGAGAGGCTAGTTTGAAAAACTCCTTACCCTGAGCTTCCACCGTCTCATCAAGTAAGACCTGCCAGCCACCACCTTGATGGGGGTCTGCTGTGCGAGGCCTGTAATACCAACACCGATACTGCGCGCCTGACGCAAAAGCCCAACGAAAATCATACTGGCCTTCCTGCCACGGAACCCCTTCATCATCTTCCTTTACGCGGCCTTTTATTTCTTCAAAAAGCGCGTCAGTCAGTTGCTGTTCGGGGGCCATAACTTTTGAGAAATACGTATTTTCCTCACGCAAATAGCCTAACACTTCTTCGTCCGTTACCTCAGGGTAGCCAGGGTCACGAAGCCAAAACCAAGGGTCCGAAAACTCAAAACCATGATGGCTTGCCGTATAGGTTTTTTGTTTCGCTTTTGGCAAAGTGAGGTCTTTGGGGGCTGTCAGCATGAGGTACTCTATTTTTGATTAGGAAAGGGTCAGCATCAACTAGCGGTGCTTCTTAGGTAAGAACTTCAAGCCACACTGTAAAGAACAAGAGTTTTTATTTACTTTAATGAACGTGCCCACCAACCTATTTATGCTGCTTAAAATTCATTGAACTACAAATAATATATTATATATTAAATAGAGCTTCTCTTCCACCTCACCCCGTCTTTGCACTTGCCAATAAGGGCAGAGACTGTCAAGAAAGCGGGCAAGGAACTATAATAAAATCGGGACAGAATAACTATGGCTACCAATCCACAACATCTAGCTGCACTGCGTGACGAGCTTAAAAGCCGTAATCTTGACGGCTTTATCGTACCCCTGACTGACGAACACATGAGCGAATATGTTGGTGACTATGCGCAGCGCCTTGCATGGGTAACCGGGTTTACAGGCTCCGCTGGTAACGCCGCTGTCCTAAGGGACAAAGCCGCTATATTCATTGATGGCCGCTATACTATCCAAGTAGCCGATGAGGTGGACGACACATATATTGAACGTCACCATTTTGAAGCCTATCCGCTTTTAAAATGGATCAAAGACAATAGCGCAACAGGTGCACGCATTGGGTATGACCCTGAACTTGCGACCATCATGTGGGAAGAACAAGCGGCAGCGGCCTTTGCGAGCAAAGGCATTGAACTTGTCGCCGTTGACACAAACCCAATTGATACAGTTTGGGCCGATCAGCCAGAAGCATCTCTTGCCACAGTATACGCCCAGCCTACAGAATATGCCGGCAAAACTCCTGAAGAAAAGCGCGCTGAAGTGGCCGCTGAATTAAAAGAAAGCGGTGCAGACGCCGCAGTTATTACCATGCTTGATAGTGTGGCTTGGGCCCTCAACATCCGTGCGGAAGACGTACATAACACCCCCGTGCCTCATGCCTTTTTGGTGCTTGATACTGAAGAACAAGCCACTCTGTTTGTTGACGAACGTAAAGTCGATAATGCACTACGCGTACACCTCGGCAACAAGGTCCGTCTTGAGCCCCGCACAGCTTTCTACAGTGAGCTTGCTGCCCTTGGAAAAGCCGGTAAAAAAATCCTTGTCGACCCAGCCAGCAATAACGCCAAAGTTTTCCAAACATTAACCGAAACCGGCGCAACTCTCATTGAAGGGCAAGATCCCTGCATTTTGCCAAAAGCGCGCAAAAATGAAACTGAGCGCCAAGGATCACGCGACGCCCACATTCGTGACGGCGCGGCTATTTGCGAATTTCTATACTGGCTTGAAGGTGAAGCTCCTAAAGGGCAACTCGACGAGTTGGGTGCCGCTGCAAAACTTATGGAGTTCCGTAAGAAACGCGACCTCCTTAAAGGCATAAGCTTTGATACAATTTCTGGTGCGGGGCCCAACGGTGCGCTCTGCCACTATAAAGTAGACGAAAGCAGCAACCGCATACTGGAAATGGATAGCATCTTTCTTGTGGACAGTGGCGGCCAATACTTAGACGGCACCACAGACATTACCCGTACAGTTATTGTTGGTACACCAACAGACGAAATGAAGGACCGTTTCACGCGTGTTCTTAGGGGCCATATCGCGCTTTCTACGACGCGCTTCCCCAAAGGCACAGCTGGCATGATGCTTGATAGCATCGCGCGCCGCCCGCTTTGGGAAATTGGTCTCGATTATGACCACGGTACCGGCCACGGTGTTGGCTCATATCTCGCCGTACACGAAGGGCCACAGCGTATTGCTAAATTTGGCACCAACGTACCACTTGAAGAAGGCATGATCCTGTCCAATGAGCCTGGTTATTACAAAGAAGGCGAGTATGGCATTCGTATCGAGAACCTAATTTTGGTAACCAAATCTTCTGCGAACGAAGAACGAGACATGTTTGAATTCGAAAACCTGACATGGGCGCCGATTGACCGTAACCTGATTGATGCCTCAGGCCTCAATGACATTGAGCTGAAATGGTTGAATGAATATCATGCAACTGTTTACGAGAAATTAGCGTCTCTGGTAGACAGTGAAACAAAAGCTTGGCTTGAGAAAGCGACTGCACCTATCGCAGCCTAAAAAAGGCCCGCATACGGAGAGACATTGGCCCGCAAAGCAATAGAAGCATTTCACCAGCATTTGCCGGCCAATACTCTTGGACGCGACTTTTTTGTTGGCGACATTCATGGGCGGCTTGATGCCCTATTGCTTGCGCTGGGGCAGGTCTCTTTTAATCCGCAAACTGACCGCGTCATTGCGGTGGGCGACTTGATCGACCGAGGCCTCAATTCATACGAACTCTTGAAACTAACCAGAGAGCCTTGGTTTTTCTCGGTACGGGGCAATCACGAAACCATGCTACTTGATGCAAACGACCATTTTTCACTCGCGTTATGGCTCACAAATGGCGGGGAATGGTTCATGGAACTAGACGGCGAAGCAGCGCTTGATTGTTATGCCCTTGCCCTCAGCTTACCCACCGCCCTAACAGTAGGCACCCCTAATGACAAAGTGATCGGTATTTGCCACGCAGAATGGGGCTTCAATGACTGGTCACAAGTTGAAACGAAAATGCAGGACCCCAAACAAGTTAGCACTATGTTATGGGGTCGGAAAATCATCAAAGAAAAAATATGTAAGTGGGATAAATCAGCGGTACTAACGGTACACGGACATACCCCTGTAACCAAAGCTAAGAAACTTGGCAGTGCCCTCTTTATCGATACCGGCTGTGTACACGGTGGTCACCTTACCTTAATTGAACGCAGGGATGCGCTGGCAATGCCGTCAGCCTGTTAACTCCGCCCAATATAAATCTCTATAATCAAAGTACCGAGTGAACCTAATACCGTCCCAGTCCAGCGCTAAGGCACGCTCTCTCGCATAACCAGAAAAACAATCCGCCTTTAAAACCACAGCGCAGTTTCCTTCGTTTCGAGCATAAATCAAACCATCTGCTTCCGCAGCACGCAGTGCACTAACCAGTTGATGTGAAACTGTATAATCAACCGCGTCATAGCACCTTGAAAAAACCTCAGCATCGGTTATCTCATGGAAGCTTCCCTTCAGCACAAAGCGCTCAAGGACAAATGACACACGACACGGCCCTTCATCCGTGTCTTTTAAAAACTGCCCAAACGTTTCCTTGCCCATACGGATCGCGGCTTTAGCATTTTCAGCAACAGCCAAATGTGGCAACCCTGTCGGTGCAAACTGCCATTCAGGTGCAGGATTTGCAAAAGCAGCGAGCACAGTTTCCGGCGCAGCAAAGTCTGAGAGGAACGGCAATGGAACAAGCCCGCGGTTATGACGCCCTACCGACGAGCAATGGGCTATAAGCGCTTCAATATCTGCTTCGTCGCCAGCAACTGCTGCAGCATAAGGATTTTGCGGGACAGCAATAGGACGGAGTCTAAAAGCGGCCGGCCACGTTAACAGTCGCTTTGGAATGCTATTGGGATCAATCTCAGCGCCACTCATGAAGGCTGCACCAAACCATCCAGATAAACCCGCACGAAATACAGGTCCATCATTTCACCAGCCAACAGACGCTCAAGCGCCGACTGGCCAGAAAGTTGTGCATTTGGCTTTTTTATCCATGCTTGCGCCTGATCCGGATCGTCGAAAATGGCGTGCAAATTATGTTGGATCGCCATTAGGTGTGAAAGGCGAGAAAGCGTATCATGTGGTACACCTGAAATTTTACCTGCACGCCAGTTATAGAAAGTACTGCGAGACGGGCGGCCGAGCAATATCATCTGCTCCTCGACCGTTAGGTCCCAAATATCGGCCTGCTTAAAAAAGGCCCGCAGCCCAAGAGGCGCAAGTTGCTTGTTTTGTGCCTTCGTTTCTAGCCTGTCATGCATGTTTTACTCTCCGACCCAATCAACAACAGACTACGCGCTTGGCATCTAGTCTGCAAGAGGGCGGTCAGAGGCTAAGCTAGGCAGCGGAAAAAAGTAAGAAAACTTAGGCTTTGCGAATTTCAAAATCAGAGGTGATTTCCGCCATAGCGCCGAGCTGCACAGATGCGGAACAGTATTTTTCCTTGGAAAGTTGAATGGCTCGCTCCACATGACGGGGGTCAACATCGTGCCCTGTGACAACAAAATGCATATGAATTTTAGTGAATACCCGAGGAGGCTCGGCTGCACGCTCACTATCAAGTTCAACCCAGCAATCGGTTACTTGTTGGCGCGACTTTTTTAACATCAACATTACATCGATACTAGAGCAGCCACCTGCACCAAGCAGAAGCATTTCCATTGGCCGGATACCGTGATCTAGCCCACCATCATCGGAGCCAGAATCCATCACTACCGAATGCCCAGAAGGCGATTCACCAATAAATGTCATATCACCTGCCCATTTTACGCGTGCTTTCTTAACCATCTGGCCCTCTTGTGTTAAATTGCTAGAAATTTGACCAAGGTTTAACCAGTTGCCACTAATCAATCAAGCTGAACGCAGTAACCTTAGGGGTCACCCAACAACAACTTGAAGAAACCAGAGCACTTTCTGGTAACTTTTTATTAAAGTATCTTCACTAAACTCCGGCCCGCCAGAAGCTCATGTAAAGGGGCAAATATGCACCACCTGGTCTACATAAGTGACCGAAATCAGGGACATGCCGGTGACATGGAACAATTTCTATACGATGCTGATTTTTTTCATGATTCGCTGCATATTACAGGTGCGCTTTGGTTCGATGAAATAGAGTGTGTGCACCTACTAGAGGGTGAAACCAAAGATATTGACGTTGTATTTAACCGCATCACAAACTCTATGTTTCACTGCAATATAGAATTAGCCCACAGTGAAAAGTGCACCAAGCGCTTCTTTCATGAATGGACCATGGCCTGTTTCGGCGAAAACACCTACTGTGGCTATATTGCTCAACAATTCGGTGAGAGTAACATTTTTGAACCGCGTAAAATCCCAGTTAAGCGCCTGCTGGATCTATTATATTTTCTGGAAGAAAACAGACAAAACAACGCATTAAAAGCAATTTGTTAATCTTTAAACATCATATCTTTGGACAATTGCCCACTGAAACGCGCGCAGAACGACATCAACTAAACTCGCAGTCTATCTAACCTTTCCAAAAATCAGTGGTACATCGCTTTCTTTCCAAGGTCCGTATTTAGACATCACGTCCAAAAATTGTTTTGAAACAAGCAGTCCTGCCAACCAATCCTGCACAGCCTTGTACGAGGTAGTTGCAAACCAATTGCTGTCAGTATTAGCGAATTGCCTGATAAACGGCATGATCGCATAGTCCGCGAGCGCAGCTTTGGTGCCAAACAGATAAGGCTGTCCCTCTAGTCGTTTTTGGAGCTCTTCTAAAAAAAGTTCCGCCTGCCCTCTATACTCTAAAGCAACAGCGCCTTCATAACGCGACGCATATTTATAGCGGTCCAAATGATACTTAAACTCTCCATCACACGCTGCAATCAATTGCTCCATATCACCCAGCGTACCTTCACCCGGAACTAACCACCGTGCGGGGTCAGCACACCCAAGCGCCCAGCGCATAATATCAAAACTTTCGTCAATCACTGTGCCGTCAGGGAGAACAAGCACAGGCACGGTACCCTTGGGGGACACCTCAAGCATGGCTGCAGGCTTATCTTTGAGGACCACTTCCCTCAACTCAACGGCTACACCACTGCTGAGAATAGCCATACGAGCGCGCATAGCATATGGGCAACGCCGGAAACTATATAATATAGGTAATTCTACTGCCGCCATAATTCGGACTATCCTTGTAAATTGCTAGTCACTTATAGGATGCATACAATGCCCTGTAAATCGAACAATCCCTCTTCACACGACACTAATTACAGCTATTACGAGTATATTTGTGCGCTACTAAGAAACGCTATCATTTGCGACAATAAATTCTTAAAACACCTGTAATTAATAGTAGTTAGCAAAAATAGAATTCCATTGTCAGGTCTATTTTTGGTTGCTAGTATGATGTCACATTTACGACCATTGGAGGTAGTTATGAAAGGCGACGCGCAGGTAATTAAACACCTGAATGCAGTCCTCAAGAATGAGCTGACAGCAATCAACCAGTATTTCTTGCATTCCCGCATGCTCAAAGACTGGGGCATGAAGAAACTTGCGGACAAAGAATATGAAGAATCCATAGATGAAATGAAACATGCGGACGAGCTAATCGAACGCATCCTTTTCCTTGAAGGCCTGCCCAATTTGCAGGACCTCGGTAAAATTAATATCGGTGAAAACGTTGAAGAAATCCTCAAGGCTGATCTTGGCATTGAAATGACTGCCCATAAGGACCTTAAGGAAGCAGTTGAATACTGCGAGAAGGTTCGTGATTATGTGTCGCGTGATCTATTTGAACGCATTATGGCATCTGAAGAGGAACATATTGATTTCCTCGAAACACAGATTGGCCTGGTTGATAGAATGGGTTTACAAAATTATGTTCAGCTGCAAACACCGCCAGCTGAAGACTGAATATATATATCTGTATGGGATTGTGAGGATGTTATTCCGCAGCGAGAACACGTCGGTTTGGCATTTCATTCGCAACAAGATCGTCCGCACAATCTTTACAGGCACCACAACAAAAACCATTCCCTAAAGACAAGTAGGCCTCTTCCGCATTATTCACACCGCCTTCGCGGACTGTGTTGCGGATTTCTTTGTCAGTGTATCCATTACAAATACAAACATACATGCGATTGGCTCAACTTCCACATTACTATTGCGAACTATTCTTAATCTTATTAGCAAACAAAATATATGCAGTCAAGAGATGCTCGCATATACACGTAATACATGATATTTTATATTTAAAGGTGTTTATTTAAGCTCCCTACCCTATAATTCAAACCGCCTACATCGCCCCTTACCCATCCTCTATCAGCCCAAGAAGTTCACCATTCTCTCTGCTGGCTGACACCAGTCAATACAATAACCCCTTACAAAAAAAGAACTATTTTTCCATCAACATAGACCCATTGCAAATACTGAGAAAATCGATCAAATGGGCGCAAATTTGAAAGAGCTGATTCGGTGCAAGCTGCAGATAGAGTATAAACTTCACTAAAAGTTCAAGTTGGGGCTTTAGAGGGTGAACTGCGCGGCTACAAACTTGGTCAAGCAGCAAATCCATACCACTGAAATAACGGGAAATTAATGTCCTACAATACACACCCATTCAAGCCAAAGCGCATTGCGCTTTTCTCTGGTAATTATAATTACGTCATGGATGGTCCTGTACGTGCGCTCAATAAACTGGTTGCCTTTTTGGAACATGAAGGTGTTGAGGTACTCGTTTTTGCGCCAACGGCGAAAGAAGCCGCGTTTGAACATAGTGGCACTCTAATTTCTGTACCATCTGTTGCGTTACCCGGTCGCGGTGAATACCGTGTGGCTTTTGGTCTACCAGAAAAGCAGAAGTGCCAACTAGAGGCCTTTAAGCCGGATTTAATACATCTATCCTCACCTGACTTTTTGGGCTGGTCAGCTATACGCTGGGCAAAAAAGCACGGTGTACCTGCTGTTGCCTCTTTCCACACACGGTTTGACACTTACCCACGTTATTACCATATGGCGTGGCTGGAAAAATATGTCACCAGCTGCATGCGGCGCTTTTACCATAACTGCGAGCAAATTTACGCACCTTCCCAGTGCATGGTTGAAGTGCTACGTGAACAAAATATGGCCAAGGACATTCGTATTTGGAGCCGCGGCGTAGACACCAGCATGTTCAATCCCAATAAACGAGACCTAGAATGGCGCCAGAGCCATAATATTACAGATGACGAAGTTGTGCTCGCATTCGTTGGCCGTTTGGTTCTTGAAAAGGGTTTAGACGTCTTCGCCAACACGCTCGACCGCTTAAACAAAATGGGCATTAAGCACAAAGCATTGATCGTTGGAGAAGGCCCCGAGCGTGACCGCTTTGCGGCGCGACTACCAAGCGCTGTCTTCACCGGTTATTTAAAGGGACCAGATTTGGCAAAGGCATATGCTTCAGCAGATATATTCTTCAATGCCAGCATTACTGAAACATTTGGTAACGTAACACTCGAGGCTATGGCTTGCGGGCTACCAAGTGTTTGCGCGAATGCAACCGGTAGCCGGTCGCTTGTTGATTGCGGCGAGACAGGCTATTTAGTTGGCCCTGGAAATATTGCAGAATTCTCTGAACAGATCTCTCGACTTATCCAAAACAAAGCTCTTCGTAGAGAACTGGCCGCGGCGGCACTAAACAAAGGCCAACAATTCAGTTGGGACAGCATTCTCAATCAACTCCTGAATCAATATGGAGAGGTTCTTGAAATAGCCGCAAAAAAAAGTGACCAAGAACAAACTGTTGTTGATGTTAAAAAACAGTCAATCATTCAATAATTACCCGACGAGAGAACCCGCAATTGCATAGAGCCACAAAGTTTAAAGCGCTACTGCACTCTAAAACTACCCGCCTCTTTTTACGCCTTCTTCAGGTTTCGGCTGTCGCAGTGGTGTTGTATTTGATGGCTACTAAACTCACAGCCATTGGCTGGAGTGATGTATCAAAAGCTCTGCCAACCACGCCTTGGTTTTACATTTTTTTTCTAGCTATGTATTTTGCCCAGCCTATAGCTGAATGGCTTGTTTACCAACGCTTATGGGGCACCGTGGTCAAAAGCCGGTTTGATATTTTTGTGCGTATGCGCATCTATAATTTTGCCCTTGTTAGTTATGCTGGTGAAGCGTTTCTCGCAATATGGGCACACCGGCATCTATCGAAAAGCGGCAAACAAGTTATGTCGTCAGTGAAAGACAGCAGTATTTTATCAGGGCTTGCCTCCAACAGCTTCACCCTGATCCTGCTTGCACTCTTCTTCATGACTGGGCAGCTAGAAACAATCACAGATACTGACCCAAGCTATGGGCGTTATTTGGGTTTTGCCGTAGCTCTCGGGGTAATTTTGGTGCCGCTGGTACTCAAATTTCATGGCAAAATTTTAGGTATTGGGCCTGACATAGCCAAGAAGGTTTTTTTAGTGCACCTTAGCCGGCTCATTGCTGTACTGCTTTTACAAACAGCACAGTGGGCAGTTGTTTTCCCCGAAGTGGCTATAACGACATGGCTATTATTGTTAACGGCTCAAATGATTCTTACACGCATCCCATTTCTCCCTAATACAGACCTACTCTTTGCCGGACTAGGCATGACCTTGATGGGCTACATAGACGGCCCTGAAGCCGTAGTCGCAGGTATGTTCCTGGCATCTGGTGCTCTTTCACAGTCTCTCAATTTGAGCTGCTTCATTCTGGCGAGTCTCAAGCGTAACCCTCCAAAAAACGAAACTATTGAAACACCGGCCTTTGCTGAAGAAAAATCGACACGGTGAACAATAAACGCCTCTAACTTTCAATCAATTTCAAATAGTAATACACTTAACTTCCTTCGGCTTAAGGATTTCTCAACTCTCTTAGTTCTAACGTGCCTGCAAAGAAACTAGCAGGGCATAGGTTTTGTAACGTCCAAGCATCATGGCAGGTATTCGTCACTTCGTAGGTAAACCGAACAAGAGCGAACATCATGCATGGCTTGAGTAATAAAGCAGGCCCTATACCAGAATCTATTGTTCAGAGTTCCCAAAAGGAGTTTTCGTTGCCTATTTGGTCAAACCCTAATCATTCCATCGGCGCCAAGTTCGGTACCAATACTTTGCTGCACGGGGAGGACGTGCGGGGTCGTAACAAAGTTGCAGATTATTTCTATGAGTTTTGGCAAAGCCTCTGCAAAGATGGGCACAAACCTAGCCGCTCAGATATTCGCCCTGCCAACATGAAACAATATCTCAACCGCCTTGTTCTGATAGATGTAGAGTCAAAAGAGGTAGGTTTTAACCTTACTGTGAGACTCATCGGCTCACATGTAGCTGCCTTTTACGGTGAAATTGCCGGGCAAGATATCCGCGACATGGACAATGAAGATGCTGTTGACCGCATTTATACTTCTTCTGCAACAATAATAGAAACGGGTGAGCCAGCACTTTCCATTACAGCGGGAATTTCAAAAAATAAAAAACACCTTGAAGGCTTTGCGCTCTATATGCCGCTCTTCACACCGGAAGGCGAAATCAATAAAGTCATGGTGAGTGTCGACATAAAAGCGCTCGCAAAATAACAATGTCCGACCTCGTTAGTCAGCACATACAGTTTTGTTCCGGCCTGAATTTTTTGCTTCATAAAGTGCGGTATCCGCTCGTCCCACAAAATCAGAGACTGCATCGCCTGCTTTAAATTGAGCAAGGCCCAATGACAATGTCACCGTGCCAAAATCTTGATCTTTCTTTTTGTTTCGTATCCGGCGGGAAGCTATTTTCATACGGATAGACTCCACCAATTTAAAAGCATCATCGACCTGTGTATTTGGCAAAACAAGGGCAAATTCTTCCCCTCCATACCGTGCTGCCAGATCATTACCTTTTACATTTTCGTGCAGAGAACGGGCCACTAACCGGAGCACTTGGTCCCCCACTTGGTGGCCGTAATTATCGTTAAAATTCTTAAAAAAATCTATGTCACCAACCGCAAGGCACAAGCTCTCACCGTTATCTTTTGCTTTCGCCATCTCGCGCATCAGTTTTGTATCAAACTTTTTGCGGTTTGCGATTCCTGTTAAAGCATCCGTGTAAGATTCGCGCTCAACCTGCACCAAGTTATGCTGTAAGAATTCAATTTCCTCTGAAGATTGTTCAAGTTTTTTCTGCAATTCTTCATTTGCTTCTTGGAAACGTTTGGTTTCCATAATCATGGATTGAATAAAAACCTCAATCCCCCCAACCGAGCCATCCTCTGAAAAACTAGTCAGGTTACTTTTGATGGTCGCACTAACGCCTTTAATTTCGCCTGAAGCCCCTTCAATAGCAGTAATAAGCTGTTTGGCTTGGTCTTGCATTTTCTCGCCGGTCTCCTGAACAAGAGCGCTTTCTTTAGCGTGACCGATGAAAGTTTCGTAAAGATCCGCGTTCAAAGTGCCGTCAAAACCCTGTTGCTCCTCAATCATCTGATCAAGCGCTTTCTGAAGGTCAGGATAACGCTCGCTCACATAATTATACCAAACTGTATAATTTGGTGGTGCCGCAGGAACATCATGGTTTTCCATTAGTTCCATTGCTTGCTGTGCAAATGCATTTGCTTTTTCTTTGCCATCACCAAAGCTCATAGGTCTGCCTGCTTGCCATTTTCTACAAAACGTTTGGTTTTCTTCCGGTAAAAAGCTGGAGCTAACAGCTTTTCCCAAAACGAATCGAAACGAATCACTTAATTCGATTCGTTATTGCCAAAAATTAACATTTTGTTAATTACTTAAGTTTGGTACTGCATACTGCTTCATGCTGCTCGGGACAAGAAAATTTGGCAGCAACTTCCATTACAATTTGATACCATAGTCCTCACTGACACCCCTAGGGAAGAAAAAGAATGACCGACGACGACAGTTTTGCCGAACGCCTGAACGAAATGGAATGCAAATTTGCTTTTCAGCAGGAGACAATCGAGGCCCTTAACGCAGAGGTGACTAAACAGTGGGCCATTATCGACCAGCTAATTAAAAAGCTGGAACGTACAACAAATCAGGTCCTTTCACTGGAAGACACTATGGGTGACGTACGCAACGAACCACCGCCACCACATTATTAAGCGTTCCCACCGTTACCCTTCTCGCACTGTAAACTACTTTTTCGCTGGAAATATCACTATTTTCAATGGAACGGATGTAATTAGCTATTGCAAGTGGTAGCAAGCGCCATAATTATAAGGCCATTGGGAGAGGGAAGTACTGTGCTTGAGCATTTATCTGCATTCTTTGGAGACGACCGCGACCTTCTCGCCGACGTGAAAGATGCTTGCACCGAAGTATCCTTCAAGCGAGGGGCCACTCTCCTTGCACAACAAGACAATAGCAAAACAGTCTATTGCCTCTTGGCTGGCGAAGCAAAAGCTCTCTTATTCTCAGAAGACGGTGACGAAGTTTGGCTTGATAGCTTCAAAGAGGGTGACTTGTTCGGCGAGATCGCCATGCTATCCGGTGAACCACGCAGCGCGGATATTGTCGCTACCTCAGCTGTTACTGTTGCTGTTTTTCACGAGGAAGCTTTCCTGAAATTAATGGAAAAACACGGCAGCATCGGCATTCGTATGTCACAGATGCTCGCTCACAGAGTCCAACAAACCACACGCCGTCTTTTTGAACTAAACGCCTTATCCGCCAAAGGCCGCGTTTATGCAGAACTGCTCCGAATGGCGACATCTATTGAAGACAGCAACATCCGAGAGATACCTAAATTACCCACCTTTACCATTTTCGCGAAACGTGTAAATAGCACCCGTGAAACCGTATCACGCACAGTGAATGAACTGGAGCGCATGGGATTCGTTGAGCGCGAGGGCACCCGGCTTGTACTTCTTGACCCTCAAGGTATTGAAGAACTTGAGCGTTGGTAAGGTTTCTGGTTAACACCACGCTACTTTTTATTCTGTCATTCGACAGCTTTAACACATTCGTCACTCGCCTACTCAATGGACGAGTCCACCTTTCCCTTAATTTCGTGTAAATGACAGCTAGCGGGTTCCTAGTCCAGCCGTCGAATAACGAGGAAAGTACCGCATCACTAACCCACACCCAACAAAACCTATTTCTTTAATTTCCGAAGACTAAAAAGCGGCATTGCCGGCTTACCACGCCGAGGCTCAATCTCTTCCACTTGCTCACAGCGGTATAAACTTGCGGTGTTGGCCGCAAGCGAACAGGCGAAGGGCTCGCTCACGTAAATGGATCCCGGCACCGTCACTGGCTCAATGCGCGCAGCAAGAGACACTTCGGTGCCAAACATACCCGGTTCGCCCATAATGGGGTCATCCAGTTCGTGTACAGGGCCGTAATGCCCGCCAATCCTAAGGGCAAGAAACTCTGGCAAACCTACGTCCTTGAGTTTTATGTCTCGGAAACACGCCTGCAGCGCAAGCGCAACGTCCGCCGCCGCGTCAACACTGTCGAGCACGAGAAACAAGCCGTCGCCCCATGTATTCTGGTGCTTCACATGGTGCCCCTGCATGCGCACATGGTCCGCGAGCGGCGTTAACACATGGTCGATAAACAGCGGTACCTGCGTTTCATTAAGCGCACCAAAACCGCGTACATCAGCAAAAATCATCGCCTTCAGGCCACGTTTCTGTTCGTCAACCAAGTGCGGCCAAATGGAAACCACTTTACGCGCTACAGGGTATGGCACAACAATCTGCTTACGCTTGTTTTTCGCCCACAGAATGGCATCCCGTGCGGTACCCGCGCCGTTAATGGGAATATGCTCATCCCACACCACCAATTGCACTGCTTCTGTAGCAAGCGCCTGCGCCTTAAGAACAGCCAATCCCATAGAGACTTCACTGCTAAAAGCAGTTGATAAATCATCCATGGTTTCTGTATCGGCCGTAACATAGCGCACACTTTTCGCCGCAGCCATACAAGCCTCAAACCTTGGTAGCCACTCCTCACCAAACGGCAAGATGGATTTTTCAATGAACAACGTCTCAGCGCACGGCATCACCACATGCAGTTCGGCGCCAACTTCCAAAAGTGCCTCAGCAATAATGATGTCAGACCCTGCCGCAAGCGCACCATATGCAAAGCCGATGGTGTCATTCGAGATAATATCAGTTATTTTTTTTTTGAGCTGGTCCACATGTTCGTGGTCCAAAATTTGTAAGCCGCCCGTTTCGCTGAAAATATGCCCTGCAAAATGCAGCGTCTTTGGTGGTCGCAGCGGGTCAAGCCATGCCACTTCAAGGCCTTGCGCCGTCAGGATCATTTCAAACTGCTGGAGTGTCGTGGCGTGCGCGGCAAAATTATGCGGATCAAGCATCTGCGCATCCATCAAGGTTTCGCGTGCTTCGTCCACATTGCCCATCAGAAGGTAGGCTTCGGCCTTCGTCGCCATATGGTAGTATGCATCCTCACCAGGCGCCGGGTATGTTTCCGGCAGCTGCCTGAGGATACGCTGCGCCAGCGCATAGGATGTGGTTTCATCCCCGCCAATCAGCGCCATCGCAGCCGTGTTGATCCCCGAATAAGTACCGCCGGTTTGCTCATAGGCAAAGGCATATTGTTCAGACGCATCGAGGGCGAGAGACCGGCGTACATCGCCACTCGCTTCCAGCGCCTTGCTTTTCAGCAAGCGTCCCCACAGGCCAAGGATATCCTCATCACCGTTCACCTTATGGAGCTTCAGGCGGTAAAATTCCTTTTCCGCCTGCTCCAACGCACCAGCACGCAAAAGCGTGAGCACAGCCTTATGCCCCTCAGCCAAACTAAGGGGTTGGGTGTCTTCGATATTTGGCGCCTTCAACAAAATTGAATCCGCTTATGGGCTAGTTCTTGGACCTGACGTCCCAGGGTCAATAATAATTGGGGTTTTAAAGCAATTTGCATCACTAGGATCTTGCCAAATAACAGCGTGTAAATCGAACACAAACGGAATAGTTTGCAGGCCACCGACGTAATCCACATAAATCGTTTTTATGCGTGTATCATCACCACCAAAAATACTACGTTCACTCATTATTTGCGGGCGCTTATAGTCGTCTTGCGGATCTTCACTCACGAGTTCAAACGGCAGCTTTCCCTGTTGCATAGCCCGCATACAAGGGAAATACCAATTAGGTACTTCAAGACGGAAAACCAGTCTGTGTCTGCTATCAACCACAGTCCAGAATGGCTCATCTTGCACTTCTGTTGGTAAATTGCCTGCTTCATATTGCTTAATTTTTTTTGCAATGCCGGCGGGTGAAAGAATCCCGTTTTTCAAAAGCATTGACTTCCAAAGCTCCCGAAGATGCCAAACTTCCAAACATTAACGTTGTTATTCCCGAACCGGGTATTGATGCAGCTACCTCATAGTCCGATTCAGTTGATACTTCTGACATTCACTCTCTCCCTTCAATGAATATTTTGGGCAGATGATCCTACCCCAACTAGAGCCTGCCCATAGCCCCGCTCAATCAATGTTTGCCTGATGCTGTTTGCCCGGACTGTATCACCAACAAGCCGTGTAATATTGAGTAACGTTTGCAACAAAACCGGAATTTGCTCGTAATTATTTCCATCGATTTCCCCCCACAAATCTTTACATAAATTATTCGCCTCTAAGGCATCACCAACGGAAACAAAGTTTCGTATTTTCAATTCATAAATGGCTGCCAGAACCCAACGCCCGCGTTGCGTTTTTTTCAGCTGTTGAGTATTCGCAACAGCGCTAGAGAATAATTCATCAAGCGAGCGCGATTTGAGGGACGACATTACAGACGCCTCTTCCAAACTAAATGTTACTAAATGCAGTAGAAATCGTATATCAAATTGATGTCGGTTTGTAACTTTGCCCTCTTCAAGAACAGGATGATTTGACTCGACAACCATAGTAAGCAGATCAAGCGCTTCCTGATACTTACCAAGTTTTAAATATGCCAGAGTCAAGTATAGTTGACTCAGCATACGGTCCTCACTCCATACATTGTTATCTGGCTCAACTGTCAGTAATTGGTCTGCATATTTTATCGCCATCTTATGGTTGATGATAGCCTCAGATACATTACCAATCGCGCTCTGGTGAGACCCATTCCTACTATACCAGTACATGAGGCGTTCAAGTGTGGAAAGATCATCTGCATCTAATAAACCCAACTCATCCAGCGTGCTGCGTTCCAAAGATATATAATGCTCAACCTCTTTAACGTGGCCAATATGACGGTACGCCTCAACAAGAGACGTGTAATTGACCGCAACATACCGTTTTAGGAAAGAGCTGTTAGGTCTGTTGACATAACTGGTCTGGAAAAGGCGCACAGCTTCCTCAATATAAGGGACGGCTTCTCTAGGCCGATTCAAACCCCGCAATAGCAAATCGCCCATATTGTGGTTGCCGTATGCTTGTTCGATGAGCCAATCAACATTGTCTGGCTCAGCCATCACGAGTTGATCTGCCATATTCTTATATTTTTTAAAGGCTACTTCTGCTTCTTGAAAATCACCAGTTTCAAAATCCATATACCCCACCCAAAACACGCTCTGCGAATGCTCAAAAATACGCTGTGTATTGTTAGGATCACGCTTCAGCAGTTCACCCGTTGCCTCATTGGCTTGTTCAAACATGGTTTGCGCTTCAGCCATGTTGCCACGGCGGTATTCCATTTCTGCAAGCAGATGATAGGCGCGGGCACGGCGGCCTATGTCATCATCGCTGGCGTCTTCAAACGCGAGCTGGTTGTCGTGGTAGGACAGCACCTTCTGGCCGACCGCATCGAGCACATCAAGCCTGCCAACGGGCTCCAGTTTTTCGCGCAGGTCGGTTAACATAAATTCCACCAAATCCTCGGCTTCGGCGCGGCTGCGGTTTGCAGCATCGCGCGCGGTCATGGCCTCATACGTGAGGGTCGCCATCACTAACACTGCGGCCATGGCACCCGCTGTGATTATGGTCACACGTTTTTGGCGACGGCGCATTTCGCGCTCCACAAGCCGGTCCAGCCCCACGCCAAGGATGCCTGCCAGTATCTTTAAAACCGCGCGCTGCTTACCGTCTGCGTCCTTGCGGGCGTCAGCAGCGGCGGGTTCGGCGGGCAGGGTGGAAAGCCCGCCTGTTTTCGCAATTTTAAAGCGAACTGCGGGCGGGAAACATTCAAGCTCCGGCGCGCCGTGATCAGACGCAAAAGGTTCGCCGTCAATGATGATCGGCAGCACGTAGCGGTCCCCGCGCAGGCGTTTAAATTCGATGATTTCCTTGTTAACCCAGCGGGACGCCGCCGAATTGGGCGAACAGAGCACAATCATATATTCTGATGTTTCAAGGGCCTTACGCACGGCCTCGGTTAGGTCTTCCGCCGCTGGCAGCTCATCCCTGTCCCGAAAAATGCGGCCAATGCCGCGGCCATCCACATTGATACCTTCAGGTAGAGCAAGTGATTTGGGAATATGATATTTTTCCAGCTGCTTATGCAGCCATTCGCCAGCCTTCTTGTCTTTATGGCTGTAGCTTAAAAAAGCTTTATATTGAAAAACATCGGTCAACCACCACCCCCTAGAACAGCAACCTATAGTATAGACCGCATTCTTGTGCGCTCACAGGTGAACCGCAAGCCTTTTAGTAAATTTATTAGCATTTTTTTTGCAGGTTTCACTGCTGATACCGATCCCGGCAACAAGATTGCCATTAAAAATATTACTTTTTAATTAACTATACCCCTCCGTGAGATAGTTTTTCTTAACCCAATGGCTGTGTCATGCCATTGCCACCATCCACATCAGCTATTTTCAGGTTATCGTGCCCATACAAGCAAGGCAGAATAAGGGAAAACCTGATTTTTTATTAACTATACACTTCGGTCGTGATGCTGATCACATTCACTGTCGTGCAGAGCGTATAAATTCAATGCAGGAACCAAATGCGATCCAAATTGGGAGTCACATTTTAACCGGGACCATTTTTTCGGTAAGGCGTTCTTACGCCCCGCCAAAGATTATTTTTAAAGGTAATACTACAATATTTTGAACATGTTTTAGTGCAAAACCTCCCTGATTCTCTGCCCTCTCAGCAATCATATTTTGATTGGGGCAGATATTCAGTCCCACAAATAAGCACCCCGCTTATTGCACTGAAACACTTGGGGCCAGCCCGATCCCGCTAACGCCAGGCTGGCCCCTTTTTATTTTGCAAACAAACAGAAATAATATGCCAGATATAAAAATAGTGCCTGGCGCCTATACATGCTTCGCCGGGCGCACCCCCCTATTGCAATGCTTGAACTGGCGCACACCGTCGCTATCCGGGCAGACAACTAACTGTTAAGGATAAGACCACATACTGATACAACCCCAAATGGGTATAGATGCAGACATTGGGTCCTGACACGTCAAAGCTTATAACAGTGAACGTTGGGCAAGACACGTCCCACCTTAACGTAGGCGAAAGCATGATTGGCACTTTCAGCACCCGCACCGAAATTGATACTGTCTCCCTACACCTAACGGCCGGAACGACTTACAGGATAGAGCTTGCTCCCGCTGACGATACTGCTGCGTCTGTTTACGACCCCAAAATAAGTGGATTTTTTGACCCAAACGGTACTTCACTCGGCCTTTCCGATAATGACAGCGGCGCTGGAAATGCTGCCTTGCTAGTTTTCACGGCTACCACTTCTGGCAACCACCAGTTAAAGGTCACGCCTCAGTCACAGTCCAGCCCTATCGGAAATTACCGTGTGACAGTTTCTGAGCTTGGTCCACTTACCGATGATTACATAGAAAGCATTGAAACAACTGGGAAAATAGAGCTTGGAGAGACAATTACAGGCACAATCGAAACCGCCGCCGACAAAGATTACATCGCTGTCACCCTAAAAGCGGGCACAAACTATGCCATCACCCTAACAGGTGACGATGCCGGTAAACTAGGGGATCTAAGCGGCGGGAAGATCGCTGGTTTTTTCAATACCTCAGGGGAAGCAGTACCTGATAGCACCTACCGCACCCTCTCAGGCACCGTCGGAGAGCAGCTTGAGTTTACACCGGACACAGATGGTACTTTCTATGTCGCTATAGGTGGAAACGGCAGCAGTACCGGGGATTATTACCTATCTGTATCCAAGGCAGGGCACGGCGTTGACGCGTTTCAAGAAACACATTTGGTGCCAAAAACCGGTGACAATAACATTGATGCCTTCCTCGATTTTAACAAAGCGTGGGGCCCCGGGGATACGAGCACTGATTATATCGTTACCTACAGTTTTCCCACAGCACTATCTGAGTTCTCCCGTGTTATCTATGGCTTAGCATCAGAACCAAGCATTGGGTATTCATCCGTAACCGCAGCAGAAAAAGATACGTTTAGAGGCCTTCTCCAACAAGTAAGCGATGCCACCAACGTTGAATTTGTTGAAGTTCCTGACACTGGCAGCGAAGCAGGCACCATCCGGCTTGCATGGTCCAATATGCAACTTTGGGCCGGCACAAGGCCCGCCTTTGGCTGGGCCCATTTGCCCGACGATGCTATTTGGGGCGGTGATATGTGGCTAAACCGCGGTATGCACTCCGGCGGCAGCGGCGTAAACCAAACCATCATCCACGAATTAGGGCATGCACTTGGGCTAAGTCACTCCAACAGAAGCGTCGCCGTAGATTCGAAATTTTCCGGCTGGGAATATAGTATTATGACCAGCTTTAAAACGTCCGCTGAATTCCCAAGTGCGGTCACCACCGACTTACCAGCACAGACCTTCATGTGGCTCGACATTCAGGCCCTGCTCCATATTTACGGAAAAAGCGATGCTACAACTGGTGAAAATAGCTTTAGCTACAATACATCCTCTCGCTATTTCCAAACGATTTGGGACGCAGGCGGTACCGACGAAATCATCATCACAGGAAACACTGCGGCAATCATTGACCTGACACCCGGTAGCTGGATTGACGTGGGCACCACACTGCGTTTCACTGATAATACAGGCACCCAAGTTGGCACTCGCGAAGCAACCGTCTTCATCGCCCCTGATACTGTCATTGAAAATGTCGTAGGCGGCAGCGGGAATGACCAGCTTATTGGCAACAGCGCTGCAAACACACTGCATGGTAATGCCGGCAATGATGCCATTTCAGCCGACGCTGGGCACGACCTGATAACAGGCGGCGCAGGCCGAGACACAATGCGGGGTGAAGCCGGCAACGATTCGATATATGCCGGTGCAGGCGACAATAGTGGTGACATCGCAGATGGTGGCACCGGCAACGACATTATCGGTGGCGGCGCTGGAAATGACACACTCATAGGCGGGCAAGGGTCTGATATTCATTATGGTGGCAGTGGCTCTGACATCATCATCACCGGCAGTTATACTGATGTCAATAATGACGGTATCGCATCCCTTACTGAAGCCAACACGAACGAGACCGACGATGAAATCGTTTGGGCTGGCAGCGGCAATGACAGTATACGGGCCGGAAATGGCCATGACATACTCGGCAGTGGCCCTGAGGGCGACGATGTTATGGCCTATGGTGGGAATGATGTTTTATACGGCGGTAGCGATGCTGGGTCGGACACATTGGATGCGGGCAGCGGCAACGACACCATCTTCGGGGCTGGGGGCAACGACCAGCTGCTAGGCGGGACTGGCAGTGACCTAATTTATAATGGCACCGGCGATGACATCATTGTGGCGGGCGACGGGGATGATACACTTTATGCTGGGCCCGGTGATGATACATTAACAGGCGGCGATGACAGTGACCGTTTCGAAATTCTTGCAAATAACGGCAACGATGTGATCACTGATTTCGATACAGCAAACGACATACTTATCCTGAACGAAATCGCAAATTTCAGGATAATTGGAGATATCACCAGCGCAGCCTCAAACACCACTCAAAACGGCACATCCGGTTTACTTATTTCCTTTACTGAGGGAAACAGTCTATTTCTCACCGGAATTACGATGGACACACTTGAACAAGTATCAATCGACTTTACTTGAATGATACTTGCCTAGTTTGGTGCCCACACTCAGGGATTAAGGCAACAAAAAAGGCCAGCTGCTAAGCAGACTGGCCTTTTGTTTTGAATGGTGCACCGGGGAGGATTCGAACCCCCGGCCCCCAGATTCGTAGTCTGGTGCTCTATCCAGCTGAGCTACCGGTGCAAACCATCAAACACACTCACAAACCTAGTTCGTTTTGCGGTGTGCGGCGGAACCTAATAAGAATGTTTTATGAATGCAAGCGGAAATCTGTTTTTCTTGTTTCTGCCACAAAAGCCATCTAGTTTAGAGAATAGCTAATCACTATTAAATCCCCGGAAAGGTTAGATTTTTATGGCTTCCATAGGATCAAAAACAGTCTCGCTTTCTTGCGCATTTTTACTCGCTTCTTGTAGTGGCATGTCCGGAGACTGGCCGAATCTGTCTGATCCTTTACCCGATGCGTCGGAGCGAGAGCGTGTACTAGAACGCGGGGAACCAACGCCTTTCATAGAACCAGACACACAAACACGCGGTAACCCCCTGACGCAATCAACCGCTATCAAGCTTTTCACAGCTGTAAAAGCTGACAGCGCCCAAGCAAAAAAGGTTTATCTAGCAAGTAAAAATGCGGCTGAAGCCGCTGAAGGTGAAGAGAAAGAAATCGCGTGGCACGAAACTCAGTTATTACTCACGCGGCTAAGCCACAATAATGACCGACTTGACTCGATCATTTATGCTGATCAACTCAAATCCCATAATATATGGGAACAAGCAAAAAGCTTTCAGTCAATGTTGGATATATATGTGGCAGCTGAGCGCCAAGCCCTTAACCAGCTGAAGCCTTAACTGCTTTTTCAATTGCTTTTGCCATGCAATCGGCGGCCAATGTACCCAATACGGCAAGGAGCGGTGCTAACTCGCCGTCACGCTCCATAACTCCTGTCGACATGGCAAACACTGTGTCCCCGTCAAACGGTGTGTGAATTGGCCGGATTGACCTAGCAAAGCCGTCTTGCGCCATCATCGCTAGGCGCTTACAGGCTGCTTTATCTAACGCTACATTGGTGGCGACCGCCCCGATAGTTGTATTGGTGCCCACAAAACCAAGCTTGGGCATATCAACAACACCGTGTGTATCATTTGGGGTTGCCGTCACTTTGCCAAAACTATTGACTGCAACAATCGCGCTCACTTGAAGGCCTGAGTCTGTTTCCAAACTGGCTACACCCAAACCACCGAGCTGGTCCCCCGCAGTTGCGCCGTATCCTGCACCTGCCCGGCCAAGTGCCACCTGATCAGACAGGCCCAAATAGGCTTCTTTTCCCAAACGGTAATAAGGTGATGTTTCGCCCCAGTTTTTATCGCCGCCATTCATCAAGTCAAACAGAATCGCTGACGGCACAACAGGTATAGCCCGCGGACCAAAGGACAACCCGATGTGATGTTCCGACAACATCGCTGTTACAGCATCCGCAGCCGCAAGACCAAACACTGACCCACCAGACAACACAAGGCCGTGCACTTTCTCAACGAGGCAGGTCGGATCAAGCGCGTCCGTATCGCGGGTACCAGGGCCACCGCCTCTTACATCAACACCCATTGTAACTGGCTTGTCTGGTACGATTACGGTGACACCTGTATTGACTTGCTCATCATGCGCTTCACCAACCTTCAGGCCGTCAATATCAGTGAAACAATCTTTGGTGCCAGGCGTGGCAATAATTTTCCCCATAATCAATCATCCCCCGGCAAACAAACCACAAAAACAGACCCATCCGGCCCTGTTTTCTCAAGACCTATCTGCCCGCCGTGAGCCAAAATAATATCCCGTGCTGTGGCAAGACCCAGCCCAGTACCGCCTGCGCGTGCAGACGAAAATGCCTTAAAGAGATGCGGTTTCACTTTCTCAGGTATGCCCGGGCCCGCATCCACGACACGGATATGTGCTGTACCTTCAGCATCTTTCTCCGCTGAGATTATTATTTTCCCCTCTCCCGCCTGCACTTCGTGTGCATTACGGCACAAATTGAGGAAAACGCGGTGAATTTGCTCCGGGTCAGCTAAAATTTCAAAATCTTTCTCGAGAGCCATCTCGAAAAGGAAGTGCTCATTGTCGATCAACCCTAATGAAAGACCCACATCTTCAATCAATTCCGAAAAGTTAATGTGCTTCTTAACGGGAATAGGGTCTTCTGCTTTACCGTGCCGCATTGTGCTTTCACATAAAGCAACAGCGCGGCTAACAGCCGTCATAAGACGCCGAGATACTTTTTGAACGTGCGGATGATCCACACGCTGCAACGCGTCAGATGCAAGCTGCGCCGTCGCCAAAATATTCCTAAGGTCATGATTGATTTTAGCCACAGCTTCACCAAGTGAAGCCAAGCGGCTTTTTTGCTTAATATTCTGCCGTATTTCTTCCTGCATCCGGCACAGTTCACGCTCAACAAGGCCTATTTCATCTGGTCGGCGATTAGAGGTTTTTAAACTCGTGACACGTTCCGGCTTTTGCCTAAAGCTAACGATACTTTCTTTAACCCGCCGCATGGGGCGTACGAGCATCCAGTGAAGTGACAGGTAAACCAAGATGCCGGTAAAGAGCGAAATGATCGCGGATAAAACAAGTAAATTATTAGAGTAATTAACGAGGGCATTATAGAGATCTTCCTCGTCCATAGTGATTTCAAAGAGCCTAACACCCGGCACCATTGGTTCGCCAACAACCCGAATCGCACGATTTCCACCAAATTCCAAAGTCTCAAAGGCCCCTGTGATCAACGATCCAAGTGACGGCTGCCTCATATCATAAGAACGATCCACCTCATCCGGCATAATATCAAGCCCCAGCAGAAGCCCCTTTTCCTGCCCGCGCATCATCACTGCGATAACACCCGCCGTACTTAAAAGGCGCTGTTCAAGCTCGGGACTAACGGAATTATTGGGTGCCGCCTCAAGCGCGAGTGCAGCAATTTGCGCATTTTCGAATCGCTTTTCGAGGAAATCTTGGCGAAAAGTGGCGATAGACGGCAGATAAACAAGAAGCGAAACCACCATCACAAACAAGAAGGTAAGTATTAACAGGCGTGACCTGAGGCTTGATGTGACTGGTCTATAATGCTCGGGCATAAACTGTTTTGAATCCCATCTGCGACCAAATTGCAAGTAAACAAAACTTACGCAAGCTACGTCACATGCCTACAAGAGGCCTGCACGCCCTCAATCAATACTATAATATGGTATATATGAACGCCAGTTGAAGGGGTTTAGGGTAAGCTGCGCACTGAATAGTGGAAAAACAGCTCAATACGCTATAGTATCGCTCTCTAGGAGTTGACTCATACCCCGAGCCCAGTTATAAGCGCGCTCGAAATTCAAGCGCCTGGCTATTTGTGAGTCACAGGCCAAGTGCAATACTGGAGTAAATAAAGTGAAACGTACTTTTCAGCCAAGTAATTTGGTACGTAAGCGTCGTCACGGTTTTCGTTCACGGATGGCTACTGTTGGTGGCCGCAGAATCTTGAACGCACGTCGTGCCAAAGGCCGTAAGAAGCTGTCTGCATAAGACAAGGCTTACGCCGGGCGCTTTTGCGCCGCTTACTATACATTTGAAAAGCCGACCGTGAGTTAATCCGGTCGGCTTTTCGAATTTGTGGATAACGCAAGCGAAAGTATTCTGAGTGACAGAGCAAAACACACACCTTGCACGCATTAAAAAACGGCCAGAATATCTGGCTGTCGCGAACACGCGCCGCAAGTGGGTTACCCCCTCTTTCATTCTGCAAGCAAAACCCGGTGAAAGCGATTCGGCACCGCGCGCTGGCTTTACCACGTCAAAAAAAGTCGGAAATGCCGTAATTCGCAACAAAGCGCGACGCAGATTAAAAGAAGCCGCCAGAAAAATAGTCCCTACAGGGGCACAGGCTGGTTGGGACTATGTTTTTATTGGGCGGCAAGCTGCAATCACCTACCCATTTGAGAAAATGATGAGTGACATGCGCTGGGCCCTTGCAAAACTCAAGTCCTGTGCCGATCTAGATACAACAAGAAAACCGAAAACACGCTAAGCCCCTAAAAGCGCGGAATATATAGACCTGCAATGCCAGACACCCCAGACATTGAACCAAAAAAGCGCACACTTGTGGCTCTTCTTATGCTGGGGTTAGTCCGTTTCTACCAGCTGGTTATTTCGCCCCTACTTGGGCCAAGGTGCCGCTTCCAACCCACTTGCAGCCACTATGCAATTGAAGCCATTCAGTTGCACGGCGGGTTAAAAGGAGGCTGGTTAGCCGCAAAACGTATTGCCAGATGTCATCCTTGGGGTGGATTTGGTTATGATCCTGTGCCACAAAGCGACCACGCTTGCGCGGACCATACACATAATTCGGACCATGCCACTAATGGGCATACCGACACAGTTAGTAAAGAAGCTGGCAAAAACCAGCGACAATCAGGGTGTAACACTGATGGGTGAGAATAAGAACTTTATCCTTTTTGCCGTTATCTCAATGGCGATTCTTTTTGGATATAATTTCCTGATAGCAGGGCCGAAAAAAGAAGCTGCCATGATTGAGTATGAGCGGCAGCTTGCTGAAGCAGCAGCCAATCAAGAGGCTTTGGCACCAGAACTCAGCGCCCCAGCAGCAGAGACAACACCCACAGCTATTACAGCACCCGAGCAAGTTAAATCAGCTGCGTACGAAGACGCTGGTTTTGTCTACATTGAAACCCCAGAGCTTTCCGGTGCAATTGCACTGCGCGGCGCGCACATTGATGACCTGACGCTAATTAAGCATCAACGGTCCATGGACAAAGATTCGCGCAATGTCCGCCTTTTCAAAAAATTCACTGAGGACGCCCCCTATTACGTGGACTTCAGCTGGTACGGCCAAACTGGTAGCAAAGTACCTGACCTGACAAGTGTCTGGACCGCTGACCGGAACACACTTACGCCTGGAACCCCTGTTACCCTTGCATGGGAGAACGGTGAGGGTGCTAAATATTTGATGGAAATCGAAATTGATGACCGCTTCATGTTCACTGTGACACAAAGCGTAATCAATATGTCTGATCAGCCTTTAACACTGGCACCATACGGCGCCATCACACGGCGCAGCACCCCGGACACCGACGGCCTCTACATCCTGCATGAAGGCATGATTGGGGTGTTTGAGCGAACTTAAAGAAATCACCTACGACGATATGGTTGATGAAGGCGAATTCGACCGGCCAACCACTGGTGGCTGGATGGGAATCACTGACAAATTCTGGATGGCCGCTTTAATCCCAGACAATAAAACCGCCCTCAAGCGTGCACGCTTAAAACATTCAACCCGCAGCGGTACCGGTACATACGTGGCTGATTATGCACAAGACTGGCAAGTTGTAGCGCCCGGCGCGACACTTGAGACGACAAACCGTCTTTATGCTGGTGCTAAAATCGTAGAGGCCATCGACGACTATGAAGCACAGTATGAAATCACGCTGTTCAACAGAGCAATTGATTGGGGTTGGTTCTGGTTCCTAACGCAGCCTATTTTTGTTGGCTTACATTATCTGTTTGGCCTGACAGGCAACTACGGCGTGGCTATCTTGCTGATGACAGTTGTTCTTAAGCTGATCTTGTTCCCGTTGGCGAACAAATCTTATGTGTCGATGAGCCACATGAAAAAAGCACAGCCAAAGATCAAAATCCTGCAAGAGCGCTATAAAGACGACCGCCAAAAAATGCAGCAAGAAATGGCTGCCCTTTACAAAAAAGAAAAGATCAATCCGCTTGCTGGTTGTTTGCCAATGATCCCGCAGATGTTCATTTTCTTTGCGCTCTATAAAACGCTGTATGTAACGATCGAAATGCGACATCAGCCGTTCTTTGGTTGGATCACCGACCTGTCGGCACCAGACCCCTTAACACCAATTAACTTGTTTGGCCTGATCCCTTGGGACCCACCGAGCATGATAGCAATCGGTATTCTACCTATTTTGATGGGTGCATCCATGTACCTGCAGCAAAAAATGAACCCACAGCAGGCAGGTATGGACCCTGCACAGCAGAAGATCATGAATATGCTACCGCTGATCTTCACGTTTGTGATGGCTAACTTTAGCGCTGGCTTGGTGCTTTACTGGACATGGAACAACGTTCTCTCCATTGCCCAGCAATCTGTCATCATGCGCCGTGAAGACGCCAAAACAACGAGCAAGTAATTTAATGAGCGATACACCATACACGGAAGATGATCTTAACCGGGGCCGCCTATTGTTTGCTGGCTCCGTGAACTTCTTAATGGGTGCGGTTTCGCTCGAAACATTACCCGGCACAGATAGACCTGAGATCGCCTTTGCTGGGCGTTCTAATGTGGGGAAATCAAGTCTTGTGAATGCTCTTACGGGCCGCAAGACGCTAGCCCGCACATCAAACACACCTGGCCGTACGCAGGAGCTCAACTTCTTCACAATGGGCGACGAACTTGATCAGTCTACTTACATGGTGGATTTGCCGGGCTATGGCTATGCCAAGATCGAACGTAAAAAAGTTCATGCTTGGACGCGGCTGGTAAAAGATTATTTGCGCGGACGCCCGAATCTTCGCCGCATCATGCTACTCATTGATAGCCGTCATGGCCTCAAAGAAAATGACCGTGAGATCATGAAGATGTTGGATGAAGCGGCTGTAAACTACCAAATAGTGCTGACCAAATTAGATAAACTCAAAGTAGCCGAGCGCGACAAGGCACTTGCCAAAGCACAAGCTGATGCAAAGAAATTCATTGCCTGCCATCCGGTTGTACTCGCTACAAGCAGCGAAAAAGGCTGGGGCCTTGAGGAAGTACGAGCAGAAATCGGACAACTCACCCGCTTCTAGGCTTAGCTGTCAAATCCATATTCTATGAGCGTCGCAGCAGAAACTTGCTGAAATTCTCGCATCAAGCTTGTCAGCTTAGAGAAATCTGAAGATCGTGCAGCCTCTTCAAGGGCCAGACAACTTTCGCCCAACTGCAGGGCCCCAAAACTTCTAGCCGCGCTTTTAAGTGCATGCGCTTGATTCTCTAAAAGCCTGCGGTCCCTCACTGCAAAATATTCAGAAAGCTTGCGCCCTGAACTCTCAATCTCTGTTTTTAAACTCGCGAGCAACATTTGTGTTGTCTCAAGACCTACATCAAGCACCAGTCTATCGAGTGCTTTTCGGTCTAGGAGAGGCATTTTTTCCGTCACATTGACCCCCGTCCTATATTATTATTGAGGCTGACTATCTTCATCTTTAGCTGGCCGTGCTAAACGATACACCCCTTTAAGCCCTTCAGGCGGAACAATTTTACGCTTTCGCACAAAAACAAGCTGATCTTCGCCGTGTAAAACTGTTGCTTCAGCACGAATCCGGGGGAGAAATTTCCGCCAATCATCCCCCTCCCCAGCGAGGGCTTGCGCCACATCCCGTGGTGCGACCGAGGCCTTTTCACCAGTAAGCCGTAAAATCTCACTTCGAATATCCGTATCCGCGACCATAAATGCCTCTTTTTACCCACTAAAACCAACTTTTCAGCGCTTTTTTCTTTGCCATGCAAGCTCAAACCGCTAGTGTCCCCGCAAATAAAAGAGGACACCAGAAATGCAATATACCGTAAAGGCATCAGCTATCGTTCTGGCTTTGGCGCTTGCTGCTTGTAGCAATGATAACAGCGACCAAAACAAAACCCAAGAAGCGGCTGAGGAAACTTCCGAGAATGCCACAGACACACAACCATCAGCAGAGAAAGAAGCTGCCAATATGAGTAATGAAGAATTCAAAGAGAGCAATGTCGCCTACCTTGAGGAAAACAAGGCCAAAGACGGTGTTCAAGTAACAGAATCTGGCCTCCAATACAAAGTAATCGAATCAGGCGAAGGCCCCACTGCTACAGCAAGTGACTTTGTAACTGTACATTACGCTGGCCGTCTCATCGACGGCAACGAGTTCGACAGCAGCTATAAGCGCGGCGAACCAGCAACATTCCCGGCAGGTCGCCTAATCAAGGGCTGGACTGAAGCTCTCACAATGATGAAAGTCGGCGACAAATGGGAACTTACTATCCCTGCTGAGCTTGGCTACGGTGAAAACGGCGCTGGCGGTGTTATCCCTGGTGATGCGACACTTGTTTTCGATGTTGAGTTACTTGACATTCAAAATGAAGAAGCAATGAAAGCGGCAGCTGAAGCAGCGGCTGATGCCTTTAAAAACGAACAGCTTGGTTTCCTTGAACAGAACGCCAAACAAGATGGCATCAAGGTCACAGAATCCGGCCTCCAATACCGTGTTATCGAAGAAGGCAGCGGCGAGAAATCACCATCAGCGTCTTCAAACGTAACTGTACACTACGCAGGTAAATTGATTGATGGCAGTGAGTTTGACAGCAGCTACAAGCGCGGCGAACCAGCTTCATTCCCACTCAACGGTGTAATTGGTGGATGGACAGAAGGCCTGCAATTGATGAAAGAAGGCGACAAGTTTGAGTTCTTCTTACCGTATGAACTTGGTTATGGTGCGCGTGGGTCTGGCCGGAACATCCCGCCATTCGCAACACTCATTTTTACAGTTGAGCTGATTTCTGTCGATAGCTAATCAAGCTAGGCCTAGCTATTTGAGGAAGGCGCACCATATGGTTGCGCCTTTTTCTATGGGCGACCTTATAACAAACAAAGCACGCCGTAACAGCTGCCCAGAACTTCCTTGAAGTAAAAATATAGCGCGATATCAAGAGCCGCCAGCACACCTAGGAACGGCAAAAATATATATTGAAGGGCAACAAGTAGGGCACCAAACGTTAATCGGGGTGGCTTGATACTCCATCCCATTATAGTCTCTATTTTTTTACGACCCTTAAACATGGCTGATGGTAACAAGCAGGGAACATTTTGCAAATGGCTAACCGCCAGCTTTCTCTCAAATTTAGTATTGTGAACCCCGCTGAGTGGAATGACCTCGCAGCTGACGCGCCTATTCCGCTTCAACAGCACCCCACCTACGGCCGCGCACTTGAACAATTCGGCGCGACAGCAACACAAGTAACAATTCACAGCAGCGGCACACCCGTTGCTCGCGCACTCCTCATCCAGCGTAAACTATTTGGCCTCATCAATTTCACCACATTGTTCCGCGGTCCAGTTTGGTGCGATAATACTCTATCTCCGGCCGATCAGCTGAACATTTGGAGAACCTTGAGGGCTGAATTTTCACCGTGGCGTTGGAGATTCCTGTGCGCGATGCCAGAACTACCTAATACCCCTGATAACCAACTAGCTTTTAAAAAAGCAGGTTATCGCCGGGTTATGTCAGGCTTTTCCACCGCTTGGCTTGACCTACGCCCGACAGCTGAAGAATTACGCGTTGCTCTCAAAGGAAAGTGGCGCAACCAACTCGTTGGTGCCGAAAAGTCCGACATTGAAATCAGCATTGGTGGCCGCAAGGAACATCAATATAGCTGGCTTCTAGAAAAGGAGGCCGAACAGCGCAGTGACCGGCGTTATCAGGCGACACCTTTAGGGCTCGTACCTGCCTTTGTGAAGGCCGTCACACCAAAAAGTAGTAGCCGCATTCTTTCTGTTACAGCCATAAGTGGAAAGCGCAAAGTAGCAGGCGCACTTTTCCTTCTGCACGGCAACAGCGCCACTTATCACATAGGATGGGCCGGCGATGAGGGCCGCAAGGCAAACGCCCAAAACAGAGTTCTATGGGAAGGAATTCTCGCGCTCAAAGAAGCGGGAATACATTTTTTAGACCTTGGCGGCTTGAACACAGCTGACCTAGCCGGGATCGCACGTTTCAAACTTGGACTTGGCGCAGAGCCAATAACCCTTGCCGGGGCATTCATCTAGGCCGATTGTTCTATCAACGGTATTTTGGCTAAAAAGCAACTGTTTTTCTGAGAAACCTTGAAGATTTGGGCTAGATTTAATATATGTGATAATATAACTATACAGATACGTTATAACGAGATTAATGGTTACAGGAACTAATCGGTGGATTACGCCCTCATATTATCAGTTCTACTGCTACTTGCTGCGCCCCTTCTGGCGCGGGTAGTTGGACACACGCCTGCCCTAAAAGGCGGGCTTGATGGCTTTGTTCTTGTCACCGTTATTGCTCTCATCACAACAACGCTACTGCCTGAAGCCCTAAACCATGCTGGATTCATCGGTCTGGTTATAGCCGGTATCGGCTTTATGCTGCCCTGGCTAGCCGAAGCGCTCTTTCACCGAGCTGAGGAAATCACCCACCGGGTTATCATGCTGGTAGCGGCCCTTGCACTTGTCGTTCATGCCGCTAGTGATGGGGCAATCCTAGCTTTTGCAAAAGATATTGAAGGTGGCGGTTTTCTGGCAACCGGCGTTTTATTACACCGCGTTGGTGTTGCAATTGCTGTCTGGTGGCTACTTCGCCCTGTCCTGACAACGGTTGGTGGCCTCGCTGTTCTTGCTGCCCTCGGCGTGATGACAGTTGTAGGCTACCTAATGGTTCTATTCGCGGGTGAATGGTACAATGTGCCGCTCATTGGTTACTGGCAGGCATTTGCAGCAGGGTCACTGTTCCATGTGGTGATGCACCCGCTAGAAGACCACA
>CAXBKT010000004.1:0-60341 GCA_963976155.1 uncultured Kordiimonadaceae bacterium
CAATAGTACCAACGTTACAGTGTGGCTTATTACGTTCAAACTTTTCTTTAGCCATGCCCGTTATCCTTACAAGCAATCACGCCCAAGGCCAGCACGGCAAATGGGCGAACTCATTATACCCAGCAGCAGCTCACCGTGAACTACTGCACTAAATAAAATAGCCGCCCGAGAGTGACCTGAATTGGAGCGGGTGAAGGGAATCGAACCCTCGTCGTAAGATTGGAAATCTTCTGCTCTACCATTGAGCTACACCCGCACATGGTACTCGTGTACGTAACCTAAGGGTTCGTCTCGGACACAAATAAACCTTCCTACAGTACAGCCGTAAGGAAGGTCGGTAGTGGTGGAGGGGACAGGATTCGAACCTGTGTACGCTATGCGGGCAGATTTCCGCAGCGCAGTGAGGCCGCAATATGCCCATATCTTTTGCCATGTCAACAGCAACTTATTCGGAATTTTATTTTTTTTGAAAACGAAAGACTGACAGCGCTTTTTCTATACTGAGAAAATCTAAGCCACACCCCCTGTATCAGTTCACACCACAGGTGGTTTCGTCTCCCCATTTAGTAAACTCGGCACACATAAAATAGACTGACCAAAAAGCTTTGCTAGGGGCACCCTATTAGGTATCCTCCTCACGGGGCGGAAGCCACTTCAACAAAACGGCCTCAAGCTCATTCTGATTCACAGGTTTTGAAACATAATCATCCATTCCAGCATCCAGACATTTCTCTCTGTCCCCTTTCATGGCGTTTGCGGTAAAGGCAATAATCGGCATGCGCTCTTTTCCTGTTTCAGCCTCATACTTTCGAAGCTCTTGCGTTGCATCAAATCCATCCATGCGGGGCATCTGACAATCCATAATAATCATATCAAAGCGATGTTCTTTTGCAAAAGCTACTGCTTCACGGCCGTCTCCTGCAGGCATCACTGTACAACCATACTTTCTCAAAAGTGCTGTAGCCACCATCTGGTTCACAGGATTATCTTCAGCCAGTAATATATGCACTCCGCTCAAAACAGGCCGCGCCCTCTTCGCTTCCTGCGCTTCCTCAAGCGAATGCCGGGTCACCAAATGGGGGTACCTTGTACCGCTACGCTTTAAATCCCAGACAAAGTGCAACACCCTGCCCACATCTATACTCCGCGCAGGCTTCACCAGGTAACCAGCAACACCAATTTCGTGCATCAGAGCACCATCTCCCCGCTCTGGCGAGGATGTAATCATCACAACTGTAGTATCACTGATGGCCTTGTCAGCCTTAATGGCCTCAGCCAAGGCTTTTCCATCCATTTCCGGCATGCGATAATCTATAACAGCTATATCAAACGGTATTCTCTTAGCGCCAGCAGACCTCAAAGCACCGAGAGCCTTCGAAGCAGAGTCAACCGAGCTAACCTCTGCTTGTTTTGCTCTTACTTGCTCTAGCAATATTTTACCAGCCTCCTCATTATCATCGACAACAAGAATTTTGGCCCCCTTCAGCAGTCCGTCCACACGCATCTCATCACTAACAGATGCATAATCCTTCGCCACAGATAATTTAATAGTAAACCAGAAGGTTGCTCCGTCACCCAACTCGCTATTAACACCAATTGCACCATTCATAAGCCCGACAAGTCTCTCACAAATTGAAAGCCCTAAACCTGTCCCACCATATTTTCTTGTTGTCGATTGATCCGCTTGGTCAAACTTATTGAAAATCACTTTCTGTTTTTCTTCAGCTATCCCGATGCCTGTATCTTTCACGTCCACATGAAAGTTGACGTAGCCATTCTCCGCCGGACGAGACTGTACTTTTAGCAAAATATAGCCATCCGCAGTGAATTTCACCGCATTGCTCATCAAATTCAAAAGAATTTGTCGAACCCTTCCCGGGTCACCAACAACATACCGGGCAGCGTCTGGTGTGTAATCAAGAAGCAACTCAACATGATCAGGATCACATTTAGGCGCGATCATATCCAATACATCTTCAGCGAGATGCTGCATGTCAAAAGGTACCTCTTCCAAATTTAGTTTATCAGCTTCAATTTTGGAAAAATCGAGAATGTCGTTAATGATGCTTAAAAGCGATTGAGCCGATGACCTTGTCGCTGTTGCGTATTTTCTTTGGCCGCTGGATAATTCTGTTTCCAACAGCAGATCTGTTGTCCCCATTATACCATTCATAGGCGTTCGAATTTCGTGGCTCATAACTGCCAGAAATTCAGATTTCATAAGTGTCGCCGCTTCAGCTTTTTCTTTTGCATCAGTTAGCTCTAGTTTCTGTCTGGTAAGCACCTCATTTGAGACCTTAAGTTTCTCTTCGGAAAGCTTGACGTCTGTTAAATCCTCTACTGCAACAAAAAAACCTGTTACATGGCCATTTCCCCCCAATTCAGGTGTGTAGGTTACATGCGTGTACCTTTCATCCCCGTACTTAAAGGGCAACTTCAACTCAAACGACACAGTCTCACCGGCCAAAGCAGCGTTAACATACGGCTCGGCAAGCTGCCATGTCCCCGCAGCAATACCATCCTTTATATGTCGGCCAATGAAGGCCTCTTTGGGGATACCAAACCACCGTTCATAACTTTTATTCACAAATTTATAGCATAGGTCAGCACCAATATAGGACAGAAGTCCCGGTGCATTTTCACTGATGCCATCAACATAACGGCGCGATTCAGTCAGCTCAAGAGTGCGCTCCAAAACCAAGCGCTGCATTAAGGAATTTCGGCCCGTAATAATTAATATAAGTAAGGCACACAAGGCTGAGAATAAGAAACCACCTGACAACCACAACCATAAATTTCGTACTAGGTAAACGGTAAAAAATGTATCTTGCGGCACAAAACGAACCCGCCATTCTCGCGAACCGACTATTAATATTTCTTCTGCATTAAACCAGGAAGATGTTTTAATTTCCTCACCATACAAAGTCCTGCGTCCTTCTGGAGCGACCATATCTTCGATGTGAATATTTATTATAGAAGGGCGTTCTATACCCTCTAAGGCAACAGACATTAGGCTGTTGATTTTAAAAACACCAACTATGAGCCCCTGCAATTCAGACCGTCTGGCTTCAATTGTCTGGGGCAAATCAGGCGTGGAAAATATTGGCGTAAACTTTAAAAAGCCAGTTTTTTGATTACTCCCCTGTACTAACTGAACAGGTGCTGTAGCAACTATAGCACCTGTATCTCTAGCTCTACTTAAAGCAGCAAATCGCACCTCATCTGCCCCAACATCAAAGCCAAAAACCTCCTCATTTCCCTGAATAGGTTCGACAAAGAATATAGGGAAGTAGGCAGGCCGCGCGGATACAGGTATCAAAGAGTTATCTGCATCATTTTCCTCTACTATTCGGAAAGAAGAATAGCCTTCTGCTTTAGCTTGCTTTTCAAGCAGGTTTTTTTCAGAAAATGTTACATACGGCACCCATTCTATAGCCTGAATAATGCGTGTATCGCCAATCATATGCCGTGCAAAAGTTTCATATTCCTCTCGGGACACGGATGTCGATGAATAGAAAAGCCCTTCAAAGGCATGTAATATCTTATCAGCATCTTCAAGAACGCGCTCAATACGGTCCCGTCGCTCAGCGACCTCCTTTAAAAAATTCCGCTCCACATCAGCCCGTCGAGCATTACTTATAAAACTAAAGAAAACTGCCACTGCTAAAAATAAAGCAAAAAAGGTAAGAGGTACCATCCACCGCCTTTGCTGCGATTCATTTTCTTTTGCACTGAACATAATCAGGAGTGGAGCAGCAAATAATATCACCCCAACACTGTCACCAACCCACCAGGCAACCCATCCCAAGAGGTACTTTTGAACCGGATCCGAACCAAACATATAAAAAGCTGAATAAGCTATGGTTGGTGCGATCAGACAGCTCACAGGACCACCCAAAAACACAAAAATGTTAATATGTTTCTCTTTTTCAAGAGAGGATGGAAATGCCTTAAACCGCGTGACCAGCCACGCCCCTACCACTGCTTGCAACGTAGAGCCAAATGCGATCATTGAAACGGTAACCAATGCCGGAATTTCACGGTCATTAAGAAACCAATCCACCAAAATTGGCCCGTTGAATGCAAAAGAACCAGCGACAATTGCTGGTATCAGCCTATAGCCACCAAGTAAAATAGCGACGAGTGCAATCCCAGCCGCAGGAAAGACAGGCGTAGCCTGTTCAGGCTGAAACGCAAGGATAGCCCCTAATTTGGCAGCCCAATAATACGTGATAGAAACAATGGTTAGCTGAACCAAATATGACGATTTTACCCTTTTAAATACTCTATCCAAATTCTGGCCTTATTTAATGAGGTCACTCGAACTCCCCGACCTAAAAAAGTAGATTTTTTGTTTAAAGATATGGTTAACCTTACTCATAGGTGAGGCCTTTGAGCCAATTTAAATAGCTGCGGAAAACAGTTTACATCTCAGCCAAGCAAAAAAGCGCCCATCCAGTATAAGCAGCCCGAACGAGATAACTGCCATACCTTCGAGCGCACTTACAGGTAAGCGCTCATTCAGAATAAACCATGTTAATATAACAGCACTTACTGGCACCAAAACCGTTACCAAGGTTGCATTAGTTGCCCCCGCCGTTGCTATCAATTTAAAATATAACAAGTAAGCTAGAGTAGTGGAAACAAGTGCAAGACCAACCAATGCAAACATAACACGCCATGATAAAGCCCGTATTAACAAATCAGCGTCAAACCAAAAAGCGAAAGGCACAAGAACAATGGCGGCAATCATCAACTGACCAGTGGTAACTGTAAGGGGCGCAATGCCAGCCTTGCCAAAACGCCGGCCGTAAACACTGGATACTGCATAGGACAAACCTGCTGCTAAAATTGCAAGCTGCCCCAAATTATCGAGCGAAAAGCTTGATACTGCCCCTAACCCTACAACCATTACCACCCCATAAATTGCAACACTTAAGCCAACCACCTTCCCTGCAGATAGTTTTTCATCAGTAGTGAATAGCTGCGCCACGAGCACGGTAAAAACTAGTGTCGAGGCATTAAGAATGGCTGCTACCCCGCCAAGTATATATTGCTGCCCCCACACAATTAGCAGAAATGGCACGATATTATTCAACAAGCCCATCACCAAAAAGGCACGCCAAAGAGAAAAGTCCCTTGGCATCGGTTGCTTCAATACTTTTAGGAGAATTAGCGAAGCAAATGCCGCAAGCGTGACGCGAAATGCAACAATGGAAATTGGTGGCAGTTCCTCAAGCCCAATTTCCACGAAAAGAAATGAACCGCCCCACAGGACTGACAGCAACAACAACATCCCCCAGCCTTTAGCGTCGAGGCGCATCTGATTTTTCATACCCAGTACCTTATTCAGTTGTCCACAACCTAAAGAGCTATAAATGGATAAAACATAAATATTGTAGGCTAAATTCAAACAATACGCTGCAATGTTGGTTGTCTGGGTAATTTATACAAACTACTTGTGCTAACTTTATTTATAAGTACATGTGTTGCGCGAAATAGTAGGGACCGATTGATGAATAAAAAGAAAAGCAAACCGCAGACGGGAAAACGCAACCCCGCACCGACGGGATCCGCTCGTGGTAAACACATGAATGAACGCTCAACTGACCACGGGAAAGACCACCGGACAGAACGCTCAGCTGAACGCACTCGTGGTATCCAACTCACTAAACGTGACAGCTATTTTCTGTTTGGCCGGAACTCTGTTATCGCGGCGCTTGAAAACCCGAATAGAGAATGTTTACGTCTTATCGGCACGGCAAAAGCACTTACGGATATTGAGGCTCACAAGAAACTCGCGAAAGTCACAATAGAAACACACGAAAACACAGACCAAATCGCGGCAAGTGTCCCAGACGGGTCACCGCACCAAGGTATTTTACTTGAAGTGCGCCCTCTTCCCGGCCATGACATCCAAGACCTAGCCCCTTGTTCAGACGAGAAAAATATAATTCTTATGCTCGATCAGGTGACTGATCCGCACAATGTTGGCGCCTGCATACGATCAGCCGCTGCACTAGGCGCCAAAGCATTGATTACACAAGATAAAAATAGCCCAAGCGAAAGTGGCGTTATTGCCCGCACCGCTGCCGGTGGTTTGGAAACTCTGCCATGGATACAAGTTGCTAACCTAAGTCAGACCCTTGATACGCTTAGAGATATGGGCTATTGGCATGTCGGCTTGGACGGTAACACCGAGCAATCAATTCGCACTCTAAATCTAGGTGATAACGTCGTTATTGTTATGGGTTCCGAAGGTAAAGGCCTACGCCCTCTTGTCAGAAAAAACTGCGATGTTATTGCAAAAATTCCCATGACCAGCGCAGTTGAAAGCCTCAATGTCTCTAACGCAGCTGCTATCGCCTTGTACGAATTAGGCCATTAATATTAATATGTTACCGAAAAAATCTCCCATGCAAACTGTACAAGATTTGATTGAAAATCTTGAGCTGAGCCCCCATCCTGAAGGGGGCTACTATAAACGCACATTCCAAAATAAAGAAGGCCCTAAAGGTAGAGGCCACGCAACTGCGATTTACTATCTTTTGGAGGGTGGCAGCTTTAATAAATGGCATAAAATTGACAGTGACGAACTTTGGTTTTGGCATGCAGGAGCAACGCTAACACTTGAAACCGCCCACAACGATAAAGGCGTTCAATCTCATACACTTGGCCCAAATGTATTAGCCGGTGAGCTTCCCCAACTCCTTGCACCAGCTCATAAATGGCAACGGGCTAAAAGCAATGGCGACTGGACGTTGGTTAGTTGCTCAGTAAGCCCCGGTTTTACCTTTGAAAACTATGACCTTATCGAAGACCCAAACTGGCAGCCCGATACAGCCTAAACAAATAAAAAGAAGGGCCACCTAGATGGCCCCTCAGGGGTATCTCACATCCTGGAGGAAATGAGAGGTTCTTTAAATCGCACGTTTCCGCTTTTCGATTGTGGCATAAACTATTCCTCCAGCAACCACTAGACCTGCCCAGAAGTGTAGACTTGTAACACTATATCCAAGCGCCTCAAGTTGTGGTCCGCCAAGAAGTTCAACCAAAAGGTCACGTGGTCCATTGATATCTTTATGATGGCCCGCAAAAGCAAACTCCATCCAACCTCCAACGTGCATTCCAATCCAAGACCCGACAACATTCGTGTCTAGGAATAGGTTTTCCATTGCAATCGCTACACCCGGTAACAGCACCGCCCACATAAAGGGCATCCGGTTTGAAAATGCTGACACCAAGAGTATCCAAGCGAATACAGGCAAGGCCCACATAGCATATATTAGATACATGCTTATACCTGCAAGCCACGAGCCCATCATGTAACCTAGAGGCCACATCACCAGCACAGGGCCACCTTCAAACAACACGACCACACTAAGGAAGAAAGCAATAATTATCTGGGCCGCGATGGTCACACCGAGGAATACCAACGGCGCAACAATAACTGGCACAAACAACTTCACTGCAACTTCTTGCCAATCGGCAACCGGCATAGATTTCCAGAACAAAATAGACTTGTCCCGGCGTTCTTCATACAAAGCCCCCAGTAGCGAAAAGAAAACCACAAACGGGAATGCCATCCATGCAAGAGCGCTCATACCCCAATAACCAACAGCTATCGCCGCCGGGGCATTTTCGGGTTCTTTTTCATGAAGTCGGGTTACGGCATCGCCAAGGTTTTCAATACCTTCGCGGTGCATAGTACCGCCTTCCATACCATGGAACTCAATCATGTTTCCAAAACCAAGCGCTGATAGCGCCAGCAACGCGACCGTAATACCAGCTAATACTACAGGTACCCTAAGGTAGCCATTCTTACCATCTAGTATCTCGCGCTTAACGAGGGCTTTTAATATATTCATTGCCCTTCTCCTGTCATGGTCGCCACGAATATATCAGCAAGCCCAAGGCGGCGTGTTTCACCCAAACTGGCCAGCTTTTCGCGGTCTACGTTTTTATACACACATGTTGATTTGCCGAATGTAGAGCCATTAGTGATAGGTTTTAGCGCCAATGCCTCTTCTTCTTTGCCTTGGTCTACTATCACTTCGATAAACTGTTGTGTCAGGCTATCCATGTCATTTTCAAGGACAATGTTTCCACCTTTGATGAACACAACATCTGTCAGGATATGCTCAATTTCCTCAACTTGGTGCGTTGTTATGATAACAGTGCGGTCCTCGTCGAAATACTCCTCAAGTAAACTCTGATAAAACTGTTTGCGGAAGATAACATCAAGGCCAAGTGTTGGTTCATCTAGGACAAGAAGCTTTGCCTCAATTGACATAACCACGGCAAGGTGCACCTGAACGGTCATACCTTTTGAAAGCGCACGAACTTTGCGGTCTAAAGGCACCTGCGTGCGAGACAAAAAGTCCATAGCTTTTGCCCGGTCAAACCGGGGATGCACAGCCTCAACATAGTCTAGAACTTCAGAAACTTTCATCCATTTTGGCAAGGTCGCAACGTCCGCAATGAAGCAAACGTCTTTCATCAATGCATCACGTTCTTTTGCCGGATCCCGGCCTAGAACCTTCAGGTCACCTTCATACGAAGAAAGCCCTAAAACAGCATTCAGCAGCGTAGTCTTACCAGCGCCGTTAGCACCTATAACACCAACAATACGGCCAAGTGGTACATTAAAATCAACATTTTTAAGGGCTTGGAAATCGCCAAAGCTTTTCGAGAGCCCACGAGATTTTACAACATACTCTGTCATGATCTTTGCTCCCTAATTTGACAAGCCGCGTTTCAGCAGCTCATCCACATCGAAACCAAGCCGCCTGATTGTTTCAAGCATCCGCGGCCACTCTTCATCAAGAAATTTTGTGCGCTCAGCTTCAAGAACCTTGTTGCGTGCACCATCAATTACGAACATACCTAGTCCGCGCTTCTTTTCTACTAATCCATCCATCACCAGTTCCTGATAAGCTTTTGAGGCAGTTAGCGGATTAATTTGCAAATCCACTGCGATATTTCTAACTGATGGAAGGGCTTCACCCTCAGCAAGGGTCCCCTCCATAATCGCGGTAACCACTTTATCTTTCAGTTGCCGGTAGATTGGCTGATCGTCGGTCCAATCCGGCGTCATAAGTCCTCCCCTCCCTTACGCAGTAATTGCGAATAGAGTGTTATAGGCATTTTTGTAACTGCCAGAATATTGCTGTTTAACAGACCGAGAAATGCGGCCTTTATGACTAACAGCATGCAAAGCAAGTTGAAGTAGGTGGGTAATCATAGTCTGCACTCCTCGTTGTCGTTTTAAATTGCCTCTTAATGGGCGTTACCTGTCTGCTTGCCTTTGGCTTTGTCAGACAGGAAAGTAACTGTCGTGTATCTTTTTTTGTATCCGGGGGGCCAGTTTATTTCTGGCTCCCCCAAACAAGTTATTGGCCTTTTCGGCTCTTTTATCTCGCTGTCATCACACGGCCCTTATGGGCTCTCTGTTCTCATCGCTGTCACATCTCGGGCCAGTATTTTTACCGTATCCCGCACCGACACATCCTCGCTGTTGCCTTTTCAAATCTAACGTTTGTTACGGCGTGTTATCGTGTCGGTGTATTGGTTATGTAGTACACTAAACTTCAGTTGACAAGAGATAAATGCATATTTTTTCAAAATATTAACTAACCAACTGTTTTTACTAATGAAATATTCACAAAAATATCCAGACCTGATAACTCAAAAAATACCATTTTAACCGAATAACAACACACAATTTGGTATAGTGCGTTACACACATCAACACACCAAATGGCCCTAATACCTATGTGATAATATGGATATTCCCGCTTGGTGTCCCGCGTCACTAAGAATTTCATTTTTCGTCATAACTTCCATTAATTGCGCAATCGCGCAACATTAGGAAAGCTGCACACCGGCAAATCATCAAAAGTGTGAAACATAATTACGCGACTATCGAGCGCCTAAAACACATTATTTAGTAACTAGCACAGCCATAATTTTTTTGATGCAATTCACTTTGCAGTATTGTTGTTCTGCGAAGTGAATTGCATCGACAAAATGGTACCACAAGCAAAACTAGATATAGTCCGACCCGGTACTAATCTGGCCGGTGAATTCGACCCTCAAATGTCGAGTAACACTGAACTGAAACACATCGCCACCGATGTGGTGTATTATTTCACCTGTCACTGGTGTGGCATTGTTGTGCATATATTGAGACCGTGTTTCCAATTTTGCTTCAAGGTACATAATTTGCTGTGGATGGATCTAATCATTTTGCTAGAGACGTAGATTTAATTGATCAAGCCCACTTGAGACAATTTGCTATTGCGAACCAGCCACTTGAAAAGCGCGACCGCTTCAAACACCTGAACCTTTAGTAATTCAAATGTATTTCATCCATGCTGAAATCAACTAACTTTTTATTGATGACACTGATCAATTTTCGTCTCTGTATATTATATTCCCCAGCTCTCTCAGCCAACTGGCTAGGGTTTTTCAATACCAGTTGCTTATCGCGCATATAGGCCTGATAAATCCGTTCCAAAAACTTTTCTATTTTCAGCACAAAACTCTTATAGTCAGCATCACCAATCATACATGAAGGAATTGTTTCTGTGACCATCTTTCCAAAGCTATCACGCAAAAAACCTGTTTTTAGCGCTGCCTTCGTTGCTACCAGTGCAATTTCAAATTGATCGTAATTTCTCTCAACTAAAAAGTTGTCAGAAAATGCTGGGCGGTCAAAAGAAAGCCGTAAAGCGCTTAAATGATTTTCTACTTCCAACTTCCCAAAGTTCTTACTGTATATGTTGTAGCTTGAAGCCATTACGGCCTGAGATCTATTTATATCGCGGTTAATATCATCCCAAAACCATATCGCAATCGTGAAATCACAAGAGTTTCCAGAATTCAAATTAAATATATGGTCTTGAAGTTTTGCATCTGCCCTCTGAGTTGTAGCTATTATAAAAAGGTCTAAATTCGATCCAAATTTTTTAGCTTTAGCAATTTCCCGATCAATATAGCCAGCAGTCAATGCATCACTTTTTGTCTCTTTGCATTGAATACCAATCTTATTATCAAAAACATCGACTGCGTACACGTCAACACCATTCTGAACCTGGCCTTGACGACCATAGGTTTGCACCGAACCAGGGACATATTTTGATTTAGCAACCTCTTCAACAAGCCCCTCAAAATCCTGCCAATTTGCAGGAGGGGGTACAAAAACTTGAACCTGATTCACATCAAAATCTCTCTATCAAAAACCATAACGTCTGGAATGAAAACTATATGCCGCATGCAATCGACACCAAAACCGTTAGCTTAGGAGAATAACCCCTTCGCTTGCTCTATTAAAACGCTCCTGACAACCTCAAAACTAGCGGAACCCAGCTGGTCTCCAAGTCTAGCCTTAGTTTTCCCCCAAACAGTGTTGTTTTTTGCGTCGCCCAAAAACTCATGGCCCAGCCATGTGAGCCTCTTTGGCTCCCAGTGAGAACCGTCACTGGTGGAGAGGTCAATCGCCTCTATTAGGCCAGCCTCGTTGAGTAGCTGAACATGATAAGCGAGCTCAACAGTTGATCGACCCGCCACCTTCAGATCCATCCAAGTCATGGGATCGTGACTACTTTCCTCAATTGCAATGAGGATATCCCGCAATAACTCCATATCTCGCTTCAAAGTTAACATTCCCTATTTATTTTCACATGAGAAATAGCCATTTCCTGATTTACATATCAGTTAAATCATGAACACTCCGGCTGCCCCACTTTATTTTAATCATTTATTTGGCACACGGAATCCGTAAAAGACCCCAAATTTACTCTTGCACTCAAGCTCTTACTATCTCGAAGCTAATCTAACTAAGTCAAGCCGAGCAGCCCTTTTCTTCCAACCATTTATTGATCTAATTTTGCAGAGTACGCATAAGAAATTTATATATCTCAACCATCGCTAGTGTATCGAGCTTGCAATAAGCGAGCAGTTCCTGAGCTTTTGCGTCCGCTTCATTACCCGAGGCACCTAGCATCCGTTGCCATGCGTCCATGGCGGCTGCGCCGTCCTGGACGGCCAAATCGTCATAGCCAAGATCTGGACAAAGAATTGGTAGCACCTTTTTGATTGAGGTTGATCCGTCAAACCTTGCGTCAACATATGCCTTTTTGAAAATTTCCTCTAAGTCAACCATCCTGTCATTTAGATCATTTAGGAAGTCGACCTTATCAGGAAACCAACTAGCCATCTCCCTGTTCCGAGCTTTTTCAAAGGATGCATGCCAAGAAACGATACTTCCTTCAGGTCCAAAATCCAACTCCATTTGCTCGACAAGATTGGCTGGCAATCTTGCCTCTCTTTGCAAAAATTCCTTGTGTGTGAGTGAGCCATCTTCTTTCAAAATGTGAAGCGAATACTGAACTGGAAATTGTTTATGAGGACTACTACCATCGACCAATGGGACGGCTGAGCCAAATGTTTCATAGTCGAAAAAGTAGAGAGGGAATTCGTACATTTCCAAAATACTATTAACAGCACCTACATCAATTTGTGGCGCATCCTGATGGACCGATCGCAATACGCCCGATTGTATATCTGACAGCGTATAATCCGAAGGAACGTCCTTGAGGTCAAAAATCCCTTTATTGATCAGGTCGAGGCGTTTCTTTTCACTTAAACGAGGCAAGCTGTATATTGAGAGCTTGGGAATTTCAGCATTGAAATACCCAAATGTATCACATTGGTTAACACGGGACTTCCGCAAACAAGAGCAGTTATCAGTGTCGATTTCCAGCTCTCTAAGAAACGCTAATGCCTCATCAATTTCGGCCTCGGTTTCTCCATAAATTTCACGCACCCGATCAGTGACATCCTCAAATACAAGAAGGTCTTCGGGATTTATGTTACCTTCTTTTATATAGTCTTTATTCAAATGAACCATACAGACTCGGTCAATTTTTTGCCCGGCTCTTTCGCTACATATTTTCTGAAAGCAGGCATCTTTGAGATGATTATGTTTGGGGTCGGTTTTGACGCTTGTCGAGGATTTCACCTCATATAGGATAACTTCGCCATTCGACAGTTTCTCCAGGACATCTGCCCTAGCAAACAGACCATCTTCAGTTTCAAAAGTGGTTTGGAAATTCACCGAACGGCTAATATCACTCTCGAAGAATTGCCGTACAAAGTCTTCAACCTCATAACCTTCCCGTGTCAGTTTCTGCAAGAATGTGGAAAATTCACCATGGGGAAAATTGGCTGGATCATGCTTCAGCACCCAAAGAGATTTTTCGCAATTTAAGTATTGTATGAAATCTGTTTTGGTCAACTTTTCCAATTTTATTCACCTATAAACATATTTAATTTGAAACATTCCAAAAACCTTCTAACCCACACGGGAATACGGATACGCATTTTTTATATATGTATTCAGAAACCGCCCTTTGGACCCAGCCGCCATCAATTGATTGTACATATTTTGCGGCACGCCAAAATACTGATAAATTGAGGCACTGAGGAATTCTATTTCCAGAGTCTGAGTGTTACCGTCATATCCAACTGAAGCAATGTTTGATGACGCTACAGAGTATCTTTCCATCTATTTTTCCTGGTCTTCTTTTGATTCATCGTTCACCGGTTCTCTAACTATTTCTATATCTTGTACTACCGCCCTAGGTTTTTGAGCTCTCCAAGAGGCAACCACACGATCATACCCTTCCGGCTTACGTGAGGTTGCCCACGATTTGCTCACCTGAGGATCAGTACTCTTGGGACGATACTCTTCTGGCGGAAGTGTTATGCGGCACCGCATTGGCAATTTGGCTGCCTCACCCATAATAACGGCTTCTCCTGTGCGGAGAACAGGTAGAACTTCAAGCAAACTAGAAAGTCCATCTGGTAATGTTCCCTGAACACGTGCTCTGTCTGATGGATTGGAAAGGCGAAGAGCGACATAAGTTCCGCACTGAGACAAAATAGTCTCATCAACTTCAGAAGGGCGCTGGCTAACCACCATCGCACCGACCCCATACTTACGACCTTCTTTAGCAATTCTCTGCACTGTTTCAGAGGCAAGGCTGGCTGATCCAGGGGACAAGTACCTATGTGCTTCTTCCATTACGATTAACAAAGGGCGTTCAATTCCTCCTTCAGATTTTTCACGGCTCCAATACAGCGCTTCATAAACGATTTTTAAGATTGATCCCACTAATCGCTCCAGAACTGCACTTGGAACGCCTGACAGATCCAAGATTGATATAGGCTTATCGCCACCAATCCAACCAGATAACAATGCGTCAAGATCACTCTCAACGCTACCATTCAAATCTGGCTCCCAAGGCCCAGGATGAAGCAAAAAGTCGTAACGCCGGTCCAAGAGTTTTGAACGAAACAAGTTCAACTGGCGTCGAATTCCAATCGCATTTTGGTTGAGAAATGGTCCCTGTGCTCCCATGGCGTGGGGTTTATATTTCGGAGGCATCAGCTCATCAGCATTACCCGAAGATTGCAAGGTAGGCTGGTCTCGATTTGCTCCTTCAAAAGTAGTCATTTCGAAATCGATCAAATTATACCAAAGTTGTTTCAAACTAAATGGAAGCGGCGTATCAACGGTAATTGAGCTTTCCTCGATACCAGGAAATCCTACTTGTTCATGAGAGCCGACTTTCAGCGCGAAAATTTCATCCGTAAATGCCGTTTCTTGGGGACCACTAACGCCCCCGGTCAGGAACCCCAGCAGATCGTCACTGTTCAAAGCCCAGTATGGGATATGGAGTTTTTCCTCTCCCTTCTGAGGATCCACTGAGAATATTGTAGCAACATCGGCAAGTGCGGATGAATACTCCCCATGAATGTCTAGCATCAATATCCTAGCGTTCGGATAATCACTATCATCGCCCTGAGCCGTGGTGATGGACCGAATAAGGCTGGCAACTGTCGTAGATTTCCCTGAACCTGTAGAACCCAATACTGCTGAATGCCGTGTAACAAGCTCATTTAGCGCTAACTTTGCAGGGATGCTCTCAGCACTTGACAACGCGCCAACTATTATATGGCCAAATTCACTCGAACCATAAATCCTAGCAAGGCTATTCTCCGTAGTGATGTGAACTGCATCTCCAATATTGGGGTATTGGCTGATACCTCGCTCAAACGTGCTTCCAACTGATTCACCAACCAAATGAATTTGCATCCAACGACCGGTATCTTCGTTGGAATTCTGTGCTAATTCGGGCGCAGCCTTGGCTCCAACTTCAGAGACTACGGCGAAAAGATCTTGATACCCTTGCGGAATTCGTACAAAGCTTCCGACTTGACCAATACTATACGTTCTACCCTCAATTATAGACAATCCTGACGCCACAGACTCCGCTAAACGGACACTCAGTGTCGCTCCAGAGACCGACGCTACAGTCCCAAGAAAAGTAGGATCACGTCTCAGCATTTTTATCCTCGATCCCAACGCTTTTTCCACTATCCTTTTCTTCTGCCCCAACGCTAAGATCACCAAGAACTGGCGCAGACCGCAATTCGGTCGCCTGAGCATGAGCTAGAAACCGAGAAAATCTGGCGAAATCACCGAGGAGAAATTCGCCAAAGCTGTCGCCTCCGTTGGCTTCCCAGAAAGTGCTTCTAATACTTGCCCATTCATCGGACGGCAATTGTCCAGGTTTCCATTTTCCTTCAGAACCAAAAATCACAGCGCCATTACGGGCATAAAGGCTGAAGTTAGGCCGACGTTTAGCAAGCTTTGCGGCTTGCGACTCTTGTTCAAGGTCGCGAAACTGAAAAGCTAGTATTGCGGTGTGAGAGTTCGCGGCCAGAGCTTCATCAATTATCGCTGTAATATGAGCATCAAAAAAAGAGAAACCCGTACACAACAACAGGCTGTCGGGCGTAGCAAGGAACTCGCGAAGCCGTTCAAAAAGTGCTGAATAGGGCTGCCTAGTTATTTGATCATACTTCAAATGGTCAGGGTAAATAAGCTTAGTTGCGTCACGGCTACCGGTTCTAACGATAACTTCCTCGTTTACTTCCCAACCAAGGGACCCATGAATCTTCCACAGCCTAGACCAACGCGGAGGCAATAGGTCCTCAGAAATACTAGCTGGATCAAAAAACGGTTTATGGGAGCCAGAAAATCCATCAAAATACGGGTAGCGGGCACGCTCAAATGCTTCTTCTAAAAGGAGGTCGTAATTTGGTGAGAAAATCTCGACTGGATGTACTCGTTGCGTTCCACCAATCCAAGAAATTAGCTCCGTATATGGACTTGGTCCTTCAGGCAAGATTGCTGCGACAATTTCTCCGATGCGCTTGCAAATTCGTTCTGCAAGTAATCCGTAGGCCTCACCGTTGAAACCATGAATTTCGGCGGCACCTATCGCTTCAGAAAGCCTCCTTACCCGGGTCAAGATCGTTTCTATATTCGGGTTTTCGCCGAGTTCTGGTATGAGTGCATCGACTACAGTTTTATCAACCGCATCCAGATTCTTGATCACGGAAGAAGTTAGCCCAGCAACGTCTGGGATAAGTGGGCCACCACACGGGTCGATTTGACCTCCTGAATCAACACGCACGGAAACAGGCGCACCTGCTCCGACAAGAATACCAATCCTCTTCCTTCCTTGGGATAATATCTGGCGTAAGTCGACCATATACCTGTCAGGATTGTGAATTATTGATTCATTCATGGCCGCCCCTCTGGTACAGATGTTTTTGGAAGGCAACGAACCGGTAACATGCCCTATGGGCCGTTAACTTAATCATACCTGAAAATCTGATGTATCCCGATCCGCGAAGGCAGCCACAAAGCCGATACCAACGAACAACGCAAGACAAATTGATACGAGACGCTTCATGGATATATTCTCCCCCAAATAGAAACTATGCAATCAATTAGATACAATTAATCTGATTGTGTTTTTCCATCAAGGGTAAAGTATAATCGATTGCGAAAGCCGTGACAGACATCACAAATTCCCTCGCATTGATAAATATTATACAGAAGCTTTCCAATCTAACCCTTGCAAATTGTTGGGTAATCTTGATCAATAGCATTTAGGAACACGTAAAGGGGCCTCTATGATTTCCGTCAGAAAAACAACCATGTGTCTATTGTTTGCGGTTACAAGCACAACGTCGAGCGCAATGGCGTCAGCCAGCCTCGATGCCGTGAATGCACGCATTGCAGCGCTGGAAACAAAAGTCTCCGCGCTCCAGAAGCTCACGCAAACCCTCGCCAATGAGAATAATCAGCTCAAAGCCCAGCTCTTAACACTCGCGGGCACACAAGCCGACCAGCCACAAACCTGCGAAGCCAGGCTCACCACCTTGCAGGAAAAACACGCCCATCTCGGCAAGTTGGGTTTACGCGAAGGCCACCCGGACATGATCAACGTCAAACGCCAGATTGAAGACGTCTCAGGACAATGCTAATATCGCAGCTATCCTACACAGGCGAGCGTCCACGATGACCCAACCACCCCCTCAACCCAGCCTGCAACTGACCTTAGGCGCGGCGCCTTACTGTCCGTCCAACTGCATCAATGAAAGCTGTATGCGCCTGCGGTTCAGCGCGTCTGCAGACACGAGCGAAACTGTCCCCATGGACAAAGAGGTCGCTAAACGGTGTCCGCTCTATCGTAAACCGACAAAATGACACTCACATAGCCCTGTAACCATCTAAATTTTCCCACCCCTAGATGACCAATTTCCGCGCATCAAACGAGCCTCGTCCTGCTTGGTTTTGCCTGCCCAAAATCTACACTTCATGCTATAAGAACCCCGGTTGGCTACTCTGCTTTTTGAGGACGCGATAGGCCGCTAGCCTTCATGGTGCATAACCGAGGTACCTTTTGGCCTCGACGGCGTCGCCGGACCCACCCGTGATTGAATAATCGTCCGTTTCATCTGGTTAGCCAACCACCCTTTTTATTCAACGAGGGAGGCAACTATGAACACCATCGGCATCGACTATCATAAAGCGAGTTTCACTGTTTGTTATCGCAGCGCCAAAGCAAAAGAGACGTTCGCTGAATTTCCGTCGACTGAGGACTGTATTGCAGACTTCCTCACCAGCGTCACCTGCTTCGACCAGCTGGCCGTGGAAGCCATGGGCATGTGTCGGCATTTTGTCAAAAAGGTGCGACCCAAGGTGGCTAAGGTCACGCTCGTCAACGCAGCAAAGAACCTGCTGATTACAAAATCCAACAAAAAGACCGACAAGCATGATGCTTCCATGCTCGCTTACGGGCTGGCACACGGCTTATTGCCAACATCACGTTTTCGCAGCGAAGCCGCCCAGCAAGTACGCTCAATGGTCGGGGCACGCTATATGCTCGTGCTCATGCGGGTTAGAGTGATCAACTTTATGCATGCGGTGATTGCCCGCAACGGCCAGAGCATCCCGAAGGACAAAATGGGCCACAAAATGTGGCGCGACCGCATAGATCTCGGCGCCCTTGAGCTAGGCGATCGTATAGCCATGCAGACACTTGAGAGCCAAATAAACCAGCTCCACAAAGATATTCTCCTACTCAAACATGCCATCGAAAAGGCCAGCCGGCAGCTGCCAGGATATGAAGTCCTAGCGTCGATCCCTGGTTTTGGCCCGATCCGGCGCGGCACATTGCTCGCCACCATCGATGACATTGACGATTTTCACAGCCCCAAAGCGCTCTGCGCCTATTTGGGCATTGTACCGCGGGTTAAAATGTCTGCGGGCCAGCATATCCCCAGCAAGTTTGGCCGCTTCCGCGCCGGCGCCATTACCCGCGAAGGCGACGTGAAAGCACGCTCGGCGCTTACCATGGCCACCAACAAAGCCCTATCGGCCAACCCGTCGCTGCGGGCCTTTTATGATCGCATCAAGGGTCGCAAAGGCTATAGGAAAGCCCGCACTGCCGCCGCTCGTAAGTTATTGGTTCTCATATATTTTGCGCTCAAATCCGGTAAACCAATCGAAGATTTTTCGGTGATAGATTTCAGCAAGCCGCACCTGTTGGAGGGCTGACTTAAGGACAGAAATACTGCCCTAATTTGCAGGCCATTTCTCCCTTTCGGGTTTCTTCCGAGTTTATCCGTTTTCACGGGATTTTGGCTCGTTTTTATTACTATCGATAACTATCACTTATCGATTATAAATGTGGTATATAGGGGCATGGCCAGTGGCAAAAAACCGCCCAAAACGGGGCCAACCACCCCCTCCCCTCCTGCAGCCCAGGAGCCCCCTCAACATCAGCCTTTTGGTGCCGCAGAAGAAGAAGCCGCTATGCTTATGGGCTGGCTGCCCGTGCAAGATGCCCTGAAGCAAGATCTGGATGCCATCTACAAGCGCGCCCGCGACCTGACCCGCATGGCGCGCTCAGAGAATACCCGCCGCTCCTATAAAACCGCCTGGGCGCAGTATGATGCCTGGTGCCAGAGCGTGGGCGTCAAAGCCCTCTCTGGTGACCCCGGTACCGTCGCGCTCTATCTGTCCGTGCTGTCCAAAAAGGTCAGACCGACAACCCTCAAGGCACGCCTTGCGGCCATTTCTGTCGCCCACAGGCTCGCCGGTCTCAAACTGGACACAGGCCATGAAGCCATAAGGCTCATTATGCGCGGTGCCGCACGGGAAAAAGGTCTCGCGCCACTAAGGCAAGCCAAAGCGCTGCATTATCGCAGCCTACCCATATTGGTGGATCAGTTTGGTGACAGCGCCCTTGATACACGCAACAAAGCCATATTGCTACTTGGCTTTGCAGGCGCGCTCCGGCGCAGTGAAATCGCCGCCTTAACCCTCAGCAACATCGGTTTGGAACAAGAAGGCTTACAAATCACCCTAGCCCGCTCCAAAGGAGACCGTCTGGGACGCAGTGAAACGCTTTACATATCGTCACACCCAAACAAGAGGCTTTGCCCCTTAACAGCGCTTAAAAGCTGGTTAGCCGTGCGGGGCGAGACCCAAGGTCCCTTGTTCTTGCGGGCCAATAGAAATGATAGTTTTCGGCACGTGGGCATCGGCGATCAGGCGGTCAATAATATCCTAAAATCAGCCATTGAAAAAATGGGGTTTGATAAAAGCCTCTACAGCGGCCATAGCTGGTCTCGCCACCTCCGCTGCTGACGCTGGCTGTGATCTCAAAGCCATTATGGATCAAACGCGGATAAAAAGCCCGCGTCAGGCCTTGACTTATCTAAGGGCCGCCGACAGGCGTCAGGCGCCCGTGACGGCATTATTGTTCGGGCGAACTTAATCCATTCTTCCCATTCTCTATGGGGCCAGTAGCTCAATACATTTTCAAAGAGCTTGCGCTCACCACTTCTTAGGTAGCTCACTCTTTTAATGGCACCTGCATCCGCCATCAGCAGCAAGTCAAAAGCCGCATAAACCAGTTGCCGTCGGTATCCCACACTGGAGATTTTGCGAAACGACAATTTGCGATTGCGCGTGCCTGGCTCAGTTTGCCGTTCAGGTGCTAACGGAGAGCCAAACATCAAGTCCCAGGACAAGGCGCCTTTTTTCTCAACCCTATAAAGCCACAAGCGTTCTCCTGCAGCCTCCTTACCACGCCATGGTCCAAAGCCATGGTCGAGCAATTCAGCAAGAGCACGCAATAGACCAACATGATGAACCACCGAATTTTCACCCCGCATCTGATACAGAAAACGGTCTAAGCTCGTCATGCATCTCACAATATCTGAGTATACCGGGGATGCTGGCATAAGTTTATGGATCAGCGGTTCCAAAAGGCGAACGGCTTTGGCGGGACTTTCCGGCAGCTCAACCACGTCCAGCATAGGTACATTATGGAGGGCGCAACATAGATAGAGGGGTCGCGCCCAAATACGGCGCCTATAGACAGGTCGACCATGGTGGATATCGTCCAGCCAACATAAGGGACAAATGGCTGTGCGATACTTTTCATGCATGATCCATATTTCACGAAACAACCAACTTCGGAGGCTATTCTTGTAAAAACCAGATCGTCGCTCTAACGCACTTTGCAGTTTCCTCGGCAGGAGCCTATCTGCATCATAGCCCTTCTCTAATTTACAATTGAACGGCGGCACCCGTAAGAAACTTCTTATGCTGGGAAACCCTTGCAAGGTCGCAAAGCGGGATAGCCAACTAGACAGGCTCTCGCCTTCCAGGGGCCAAGTACAGACGGAGAGCTTCTTAAATGTCGTGTTAGAATAGAATGGATCGATTTCTTTCACAGCAGCGGCCTTATATCCTCAAGTCTGATCTTCTCCTCTCCCATAGAAATTTTCTCGATGGCCAAGTCTTTCAGATACCAGATGAGTTCGTCTGTGGATTTTCCGGCTGTGGCGAGGAGTTTTCCCATGCCCTCAAAAGTGAATATCTGCTCATCAGGCGGCTCGGCCATTGGCATATAACTTAAGACCGTACTGACAAAGCACATCAGGTCTTCCGTGTTGCTCCAGTGTGGAATATCATAGGGACGAAAGCGCGAATTTAACTGATCGTCAGAGAGGAAGAAGCGGGTCATCTGAGCAGTACCGGCCACAACAGTCGGCACCCGAAGTTCACTGCTCAACCATTTAATCGCCTCGCACACCAAACGGGCATGCTGATCATGTACATGGTGAATGCGCTGTAACTCATCAAATATCAGCAATTGCGGCTGCAAAACCTTTAATAGTCGTAAACATTGATAATGAAGTTTTGACCCGGTCAAAGGCGGCACCATTGCTTGTACCTTTTCGAGGATGGCGTGCATCAACCGTGTGGACGATGGTTCATTAGGGACTTCTACCAGGATAACCGGCATGTAAGTTGTTTGTGACTTGCGGGCGCGCTTTGGCGGATGCAGGTCTCTATAATGGTTTAACACATAAGATTTGGCCATGCCTGACGCCGCTATTACCCGGCGACACCTGGGCCGCACATTAGACCTTCCACCGAGCCTCAATCTGTCCAACATTTCGAGAAAATCCACATAGAGCGGAATATTGTACCATTGATCCTTTTGGATGACGTCAATGCGATCTTCAGCAGATTTAAACGCTAATGCGCTAATTTCTTCAGATATGAGGTGCTCTAGCTTGGGACCCGGTTTTACCATTTATTTTGGTTCCCTGGCCTGTGAGGGTGCGGCCTCCCTCCTTTAGTTTGATTGGGTAGCTTTGGTGGTTTTCTAGGAGGAAGATATAGGATGTTCTTCCGCTTTGTCCTCTTACGCGCAGTTTCAATCATTCTCTGTTTTTGCACAATGAGTTTACGAGCAACCCGGTCCTGCCGTTTGGACTCTTCCTGCATAGCCAAAGTAGGCAAACTGTCTACCAAGGCATCCTCATGCTGGCACCGTCCTGCTGCGCCAATTTTGTGCGCAACAAAGCTAGGGGAAATACCATTAAGGCAAACTAGGAGTTTGTTTGTTCGCCCGGGGTGATATTTGACGGTGACACGCTTTCCGATCAGAGAAGATAGACGTTCGCAGGCATAATAGGCATTATTGAACCGGATACCCTGTTTGCGGACGGTTCGTTTCACTGACGGCAAAAAGGCCGACATGACATCGAAGTTTGAGGGCATTAGCTTAACTTTCTCAGGTCTGGCTAACGTTAACTCTTGATATCTTTGTAAAGGGGTCTGTCCTTTTAGACCTTCATGTGGTGTTAGATGATATTCCAAGATGCTGGCAACAAACCATTGTTCAAAGTCTTCCAAGGTAAGAAAACATCTATCTGCTGATTTGTATCCCTTGTTTTTGACGACATTGGAATGCGTTGTACCAGGCAAGCCATGGACTTTACGCATGAAGGTACCCATCAATCTTTCAATATGGCCTCCATAGTGTTTCTGCCCCACGGGCCTGAAAAATACGTCAGCCCCAATTTGGTAGCAGCCCTGCCTGAAGGCATAACCCTTAAGGTCTTTTCCATTATCGCAGGACACCAGTTCAAGTACCTCTTCAATTGGCCAAGGATCATCAATACCGTGCTGCTTAAACTCAGCATATGAAATACCAAGGTCTTCCACCCATGCTTTCTTGGGCAAGACACCTTGCAGTATCGCCAATCCTCCATGACGCGCACTAGGTGCTTTGAGGCCAATATAGTAACCATAGACCATCCTTGAGGCCACATCGATAGCCAGTGTCAGCCATACACGCTTTCTACCAAGGCCATATTCATAAAGGTCTATAATAATATCTACCAAAGTATGGTCTATCTGAACGACTTGGAGTGGTCTGGAGATGTCATAATGATGCATATAGGATTGAACATCTTCTGGCTTCAGAGCGATTTTTCGTGCACGGGCTCTTTCCAGAGTTGAAATTTCTTTCATCGCTCGCCCAATAGTCGACAAGCTAGGAGGCAAGGTGTTTTGAGCTTCGCATTCCTGCTCGATGCGAGCCAACATGTCTCTAGTTGTAACCTGCTCTTTTCTACCTAGGTAAAAGTCTTTGAGCTGACGGCGAATGATCAACCAGGTTTTTTGGGGCAACCGCTCTCTACGCTTTGGTGAATATCTTTGGCCCGGCATTAAAGTTTCAAGAACCGGGGTAGCCCTATATTCCTTGACCCAATCTCGGATGCGTCGCGGGCTTTTGCCTAGTACCAAGGCAACCTTTTTTACATCGCTGCTGGTTAGCTCCGGGTTTAGGGCAAGACAGCGAATTTCTCGTTGCCTAGTTTGGGCGATTTTAAGAGCCCTTGGAGACCGTTTCTTCATGGCATTCCTCCTTGAAGCAAGCAATATCCATATTTTTAAAAAATCAAGTAAATTCGACAAATAGTTGATTTATTTATTGTACTTTAAACAATATAAAATTCACACAAAATGCCGACTCGAAAAATAAATTATTAATAGTGGTATATAAACTAGGTTATATACAAGTATAAATAAATATTACCTGATATAATTACTTATATTAATTCTATATTTACAAGTTATTTTTACTTATTACTTTACATTATTATGTATAACAACCCCACGGATCAGTCAAAAATAACAAGTAAGGCAATTATACGGGCATCCATCTTTCTAGAGATTGAGAATGATCACCAGGCTAAAGTTATGAGCATCACTCCCAACATTGCGTGCTGCCCCGATTATTTGTCAGGCTTGCTCAAATACAATTTTAAGATTCATGAAAGGAGTCTGTTGTTCCTGAGGCGCTCTAAAGAACTCAATAATTTGTCGGCAGGTGATACCATTGCGGCCAGTTCGTGGCTCAATTCCAATAATACTAAACTCCAGCACACACCTATCAATATGACAATCTCACCTAAGGGCTTAGAATCTGCAATTCTCCCTATGGAAAGTACATTCGGCCAAACCCTTATTAGTGCGCATACATGAAAGAAGGTAACCCTTATGAGTAAATATGAACAAGACCGAGTTAATGCCCGGCGAATAGTTATTGAACAACTACTGGAAATTGACCGCATCGGTGATGACGAGATTGATGGTGAGAAACAAAAAGACAACTCAATAAGCCACACCCTGATACGGCTGAGTAAAATGTCACGGGTGGAGCGCGCATTCAATGAGCCGGATTTTGAAAATACAGACGCCACCAATGCTGATAAATTTCTATATAATAAAGATGGTCTGCCTGAGTAAAACAATGTCCCGATACCATATTATCAGCCTAAAGCAATGTACTCTGGGAAATCACTAATTCTATTCAGGAGTTTGGGAATATATTTACCAACACTATTCCTTTGCCCATAAACTTTTCAACAAATTCAATTATTTTGTCAGCCGCATATCAACAACACATCATACTGATGCAGCTCATTTTCACACTATCCGCAGGTTGCCTTAATACAATTTGTTCTCTTTTTGTTCCTAGTGTAATAACTAACGGATGTCGATTCCTTTATCAATAGAAACGGGGTTCCTCGATCCCGGCTTACGTGCGTGGCGTCTGATGCCTACAGGCAACATCCTGTTGCAGCTAAAGTTGAACCGTCAGCTTGGCCGTGAGACTAATCTCACCGCAGCCCATGCGCTCGAATCATATAAAGAGACAATGTATAAACTCAGCGTCCATGACGATTATCTTGCGTCAACTGAGGAAAAGGTAAAGCAGCTTAATATCGCTCGCCAAATTACCTTCATGCAAAGAAATATGGGCGGTGTATCTGATCATATGGTCAAGCAGTACGACGCTCACATACGAAACATTGATTGGTTGCTGAAAACCTTCAACCAAGGGTGGGCTCAACAAATGTTCCCCATGCTCGACCATGCCAACATCTACCCAAGGAAAGAGAAATGAACCGGCGCTCCACATCTATAACCGTTGCTCATTCAAGAGCCTTTAACCACTATATTCTACTGAAAGAAGGCTGCGACCTTGGAAGATGGTCTGAGTGGTTGAAAACGGAGTTCGGGCAGAATAAACCCTTCTCAGAAACCATGAGAGAGCAACGCTGGGCGGTCATAGGTGGAAACGTGGGCTTCCGCGATCCTGATGACGCAAAAGTATTTATGAAAGCAGCTAACGACGATTTAGCACGCGATAAGAGGCAATGGTAAGATGATCCCCGGACTAGACATATATCGGACCGCAGAACTCATGAGAGGCGAGTATAAAGAGAACGCCCATAGCGAAGCCCTAAACCGCGCTATACAGGTCCGTTTTGCGCCGACAAAGCAGACCGTGAATACTCAGGAAAGAAACTCATCTTGCCCCCTAATGATCGCTTGTGTCACTTATAACTTCCCAAAATTTATGGAAGGTTTTAGTGGCACAAGAAGCGTGTAACCAAGGCGCCCTACTCTCGGCTATTGTGCACGTCAGTGACACATCAACAAAATCTAGTGGGTTTGAAGGAAATTATTATTGGCTCGGGACACTTGGTCACGCCCTATCCTACTGCGCATACAATAAAAAGTTTTAATTTATTATTGATAATTAATTGCAAATACAGTATTTGCTGCGAATGATTATCATTATTCTTATTAACTAGCCGCTCAGGGAAAAATCGTGACAAAAAAAATGACGAAAAGCGTGTCCATTATTACAGTAGCAGCAGGGCTTATTACCACTAGCATTGCCTTCACTCAGATGGCATCTGCTGAAGAAAACCTTTGGATATATGCAACAGGAACAGACACTCGCCCAAAAGGCAGTTGGGAACTTAAGCTCGGAACTGTCGCACGCCTCGGCAAACATGATTCAAAATATAGCTTCTATGATATCCGCCCTGAAATCGAATATGGAGTAACCGATAAGCTTACTGTTGGAGCAGAGTTGTTCATTTTTCATCATGACTATTCCACAAATAATCCCGATCTACAGCCTTACTTCGACACTCAAGGTGGTGCTGGCGGCTCTTTCAATAAGACGTCCATTGGCGGCTATGAGCTTATGATGAAGTATAATGTTCTTAGCCCCTATAAAGATGCATTTGGGCTTTCTTTCGGCCTCGCATTTGACCACCGAGGAAAGTACCGACTAGACGGGGCTGACATCAACCAAAATGCTGTGGAAGTAACGGCTTATTTCCAGAAAAACTTTCTCGATGACACACTAACACTAGCCATTACGCCGAAACTTGAATTCGAAAACCGCACATCTGGTGATGACGTTGAGTTTGTTGAGGAAGAAGAGATTGCACTCGACCTTGCAATTGGCCTCTCTTACCGGGTCGCGCCCAAATGGTTTGTTGGCGTTGAGTTCCGCCACCAGTCTGATTACCTCAGCCCTATTGTAAACGGTGAGTATGATGACCCATCTTTGACGCCGTCGAAGTTTGGCCTCAACGGCTTCCAGTTTGGTACGCAGCACCAGAACGGCAATTACTTTGGTCCAACTGTGCATTATGCGGCAAAAAAATGGTGGATAACAGCAGGTGCGCTATTCCAAGTGTCTGGTGGCGGTTCACCACACTCCTTCAATGCGAACGGCAAAAACTGGGACGAGCATGAGAAAGCCCACGTTGCCCTCACCGTCGGCTTTGAATTCTAAATAAGGTAAATAGTTATGCGTAATCTTGATCGGCGCTCCTTTGTAAAGTTCGGCTTGATGGTAACTGCAGGTGCTTTCTGTACCATTACGCCAAAGGTATGGGCAAAAACCTATATGAATGCTGGTCAAGCGCGCAAAGCCATATGGGGTGATATGAAGATGTCACCCCAGCCTGTTGCCCTAAGCAAAGACCAGATGAAAGCCATCAAAAAGGCGTCCCGGGTCCGTGTAAGGTCGTCTCACATCAAGGCTTGGCGGACAGAAGGTGGCGGCTGGTTTATTCTAGATGAAGTTATTGGCAAACACGAAAATATCGATATGGCCTTCGGTCTAAACAACAAAGGCCAAGTGACGGGATTGGAAATACTAGAATACCGTGAAACCTATGGTTATGAAGTAGCAAACCCCAAATGGCGCAGCCAGTTTCACGGTAAAGACGCGTCAGATCACCTTAAGCTCGATAAGCAGATCAAAAATATTTCAGGTGCAACCCTTTCCTGTCGCCATATCACTGATGCTATTAACCGCCTTACCCACACTTGGGCCATTGTTCTCAAGAATTTCTAGAGATACTGCACATGAATAGCCTGAGCCGCTGCAAACCACTTCTCGGCACCTATGTAGACATCAGTATTGCCGCGCCCGTTTCAGATGACTTTCTATTCCATCTCACAGATTTAGCTTTCGAGGAAATTGGGCGTATCCAAAGCCTCATGAGCTTTCATGACCGCAATAGTGAGCTAACAAAAATCAATAAGCTGGCTTACCTAGAACCCGTAGCAATTAGTGCGGATATGGAAAATGTTGTCAGCCACGCTTTATTTCTGAGTGCCCTAACTAATGGAATATACGATATAAGTGTAGCAGAGAGCCTGATGCACCACGGCGGTCTTCCTAGCGTTTACAACGATATTGAGCAAGGTTCCTCGAGTGATATCGCCCTACTAAACGGTCACATAAAATTTGCCAAGAACATTAAAATTGACCTTGGAGGCATCGCAAAAGGTTATGCCGTCGACCAAGCGCTAGATATACTAATGGCACAGCCTGTTTCTTACGAGCAAGTCTGTATAAATGCAGGCGGTGATCTACGCTTCCTGAATTGGCAAAATGAGACTGCCTCCATTAGGCATCCATCTACAAAACGCCGCAATTGTTTCCTTGATGTAAACATGCAAGCCGCAGCCCTAGCAACCAGTGCGCCCAGCTACACAAATAAAAATAGCCTAATAATTATACCGCATAATGGAAGTTTGCTTTCGAGCAAGGACAGTATTTCCGTATTTGCCCCAAGCTGCATGATTGCTGATGCGTTCACAAAGATATTATTTATAAACCCACAGAGTGAAACCTTATTAAAACAATTTGGGGCTACCGCGCTAAAAATTAACAGCAAAGGAACAATCATTCCCTTCAAACACGCGTTACTTCAACAAATTAAATTACCTAGTTAACACCTGCCACCGCTGCCTCATCAATCATAACGGTTTGGCCAGGCTGCAAACGCTCGGCACCTCTAACCACAATTTTATCGCCTGCAGCCACACCCCCGTCGAGAGAAACCCAAAGCCCTACGGTCGCTACTACATCAGCTTTTATCTGCTGAGCCGTCATGTCTTCACCAACCTTATAAACAAAAACCAAGCTCCCTTTCAGCACTAGCGCATCACGAGGTACCGCGACGGCCTGCACGGCATCACCCTTGGGCAAGCTTACCTTAACTGGCGTACCAACCACCCAACCTGCTGCTGGGGTCGATAAGCGCACTTCCACCATACGAGAGATGCTATCTCCCACCGGTACGACGGTACGAATTGGAAGCACATGTACTCCACCGGCCTCATAAACCGTCACATCACTACCCACCTTTAAATAGCGAGCGACAGCTAAAGGCGCTGGAATAACAATTTCCATGTTTTGCGTATCAACAAGACGGAGGACTTCCTTACCCACGGTCAAATACTCGCCCTTACTTACAATACGCGCCACTACATGGCCTGGGAAAGGGGCTCTTATTTCAGCACGCGCCAAGTCACCCTGTGCCCGGTCCAGCCCAGCTTCTGCATCGCTAATTTCATGCACAAGCATATCGCGCCTCGCGATTACTTCCTCAAGCCGAGCACGAGAAGCATTATCTCTGGCAGCAAGCTCCTGAAAACGAGTTACATCCTGCTTACGGAACACCATATCAGCTTGTAGACGCTTAAGCTTAGCTGAAGCCTGACTAACAGCTACGCGAAGCAGTCGATCATCGATACGTGCGATCACGGCCCCTTCAGCAACTTCAGCACCAACATCAGCCACCCACAGAAGTGCGCCTTCAACTTCAGCAGAAATCTTACTGTCGTTCAAACTAATAACAGTGCCTGACACATCTATTTGCGGAGCCATCAAACGCTCTTCAGCGGCGACGACCTGTACTTGGGCAGGAGGCATTGAAGGACCGCCTTGAGCCATCACCGCCATAGTCGCAAATACCGGCAGCAATGCAGATACCAACAAAGCCTTTACCTGCATTTTTTTAATCATCGAGAACATACTTTTTTATTACTTTCGCTCTGCAAACTATAAACAACCAATTACTCAGCTGGCTTCGCAGGTAGGTCAATTTTTTCACCAGTTGCCAGCAAAGATGAACCTTTAGTCAACTGCAACAAACATGGTAACAAAATAAGAGTGAAAATTGTAGAAACACTCATACCTCCTACAATAGTGGCTGCCATACCACGATAAATCTCACTACCGGACCCAGGGAAGATTAATAAAGGCAACATACCAAAAAGGCTTGTTAACGTACTCATGAAGATAGGGCGCAACCGCAGCCGCAGCGCCTGTCTAACCGCATCTTGTCGGTTCATACCTCGGCTTTCGGCCGTTTGTGTCTGCGCCACAAGAAGAATTGCGTTATTTACAACCAAACCCAGCAAGATGATGAAGCCAATCATACCTAGCAAATCAAGTGGCTGAAATTTGATCAAATTCATAAGGTTGAGCGCGACAACACCGCCAACACCCGCAAGCGGAATGGATATCACCACCAAAATCGCGGACTTAAAAGACTTAAACAGCGCCGCCATGATCAACACCAAAAGTCCAAATGCCATAAAGAAGTTCATACTAAGCGTACCAATTGCCCTAGCGAGGTCTTCCGCGCTACCAGCATAAGTAATCATACCGTCTGCAGGCAGTGCAGCACGCAGTTCTGGTTCCACCTTTTCTTTAAGCGTCCTGATCAACTCCTCAAGCGCCATACCGGGTGGCGGATTAACTGACAAGCCATAGCCCCGCACACGATCAAAACGCACAATTGCATTTGGCCCCAACGCCTCGGTTATTGTAGCCAATTCACCAAGCGGCACGACACCACCTTTTGGCGTTTGAACAGGCACATCTCCCATCTGCTCAGGCGTGGCAAAACGTTTAGACTTGAGATAAATATCAAGCCGCTCTTGTCCATCAAAATACTCCCCAAGCCAGATACCCTGCCCCAACTCCAACACCACAGACGTCAAATCACGCCGTGTCCAACCAACTTCAGCTAGACGTTCATCATTTGGCGAAAACTTAAGCTCACTCGCTTCTGCAAAAGGATCTGGAACTGGGTTAGCCGTGGAGCCCGGAATAGCAGACATAACCAAGCCCATGCCTTGCTTGGCTGCATTTTTTACCGCCTCCAAATCACGCGACATAATGCGCATTTCAACGCTATTTGCATCATCAAACCCACCAAAAAGACTGCGCCTTAAGGTGAAGCCAAATAAATCTGGAATGCCGGTAATTATCTCGGTCTGCACAATGTTTTGGAGCACATCAAGATCTACCCCATCTTCACCGTTTAAAGCGAGCCAACCACCTGTCGCCCCGGGGAAGGACCAAAAAAAATAGTCTCTAATTTTGGGCTCTTTTTCACCCTTCAAATAGGGCTGAATGCGTGCGTCAATCACTTGAGCTATTTCACGCTCAGCAGTTTCCACATTGGTCCCCGGAGGGAAGAAAAGGAAACTATCGACAGTATCGCGTTTTACTGGCGGTAAATAGTTGCTTTGAGGCCATAAATAGATAGTCGCTGAAATTGATACAACTATAAGCCCAACAACCCATGACCAACGCTTGGCCCCTGTGTTTGTTAGTCCCATCAAACGGTCGGTCATTCTATCCCATACGGTCTCGCCTGTAAGCGGCTCTGGAAGCTGGCGCATCCAGTAACGCGCTGTAGTCGGTAAAACCGTAACTGCTACGATTAGAGAAACACTCACACCAATTGCAATCGTCAGCGCCAAGTCAGCAAACATCTGCCCCTCGGCGTCCTTCAAAAACATTATTGGGATGAAAATCGCAACAGTTGTTGCTGTTGAAGCAAGGAGCGCACCCCAGACCTGAGTGGCACCTTTATCACTGGCGTCCCTTGGTGTTTCACCGCGTTCGCGTAACCTGACGATATTCTCTAGTACGACAATCGCAGCATCCAGAACCATACCAGACGCAAAAGCCAGCCCTGCAAGGGAGATTACATTGAGGGTACGCCCCGTAAGGCTTAGCACGACAAACGTAGTGAGCAATGAAATAGGGATAGCAAGCCCAATGAGCAACGTTGCCCTAAGCTGCCGTAAAAATACCCACAGCACCCCAATTGCTAACAGCATCCCGATAATCAAATTGCTACTCAGCAATTGAATAGAGCGATTAATGTATAGGCCCGGATCAAAAGAATACTGAGCAACCATGCCGCGCTCGGCAAACGCTGTTGCATTCAGTTCGTCCATTCGCGCCTTCACACCCTCCAGCGCCTCAAGCACATTCGCATCGTTATTCTTGGAAATACCCACCCTGAATGCACGGTTACCGTTCTGGTAAATGAACCCATCGAGCCTGCCCGGGCCAATTTCGACAGTGGCCACATCCCCTAACTTAATAGGCAGGCCATCTCGCCACTCCAAAATCAGGTCCGCAAGTTCATGCGCGTCATACCGGCCTTCAAACCGCACAGTATACTGGCGGCGGCCCACATCAACAAAACCACTAGAGATATCAGCAGACCGACCGATCCGGTCTGGTACGCGTGCGATATCAATGCCTAGTTCAGCAGCACGGTAAGGGTCAAAAATAATCTGCAACTGGTCGCCGTTACCGCCGCTTGCGTCATCAAAACTTATGCGAGACACACCGTAAAGCGACTGTAGTTCTGGCACAATCACATCCCGGAGATATTTTGCATTCTCGGAACTTCTGTCTTCCGTACCGGGCAATTGTTGAATGTAATATTCAATCAGTTGATCATTCGCGTCACCCCATTCACCCATCATGATCTGTGGTTTCTCGGCGTTTGCCGGCAGTGGCCGCAACCGATTCAAGCGGCTAATCACATCGATCAGCGCACGCGTCATGTCGGTTTCTATAGCAAACTCCAACTGCATAAATCCAAAATTGGCCATATTCCAAGCAACCATTTCGGTCATACCCGGCGTGCCTTGCAGAACTTCTTCAACTGGCACACCAATTTCAGATTCCAGTTCTGCCGGAGAAGCGCCGGGCCAGCTATTAATCACAGTAATGATTGGCTTCTGGATTTGAGGCAAAAGCTGTGCAGGCATATTCAACAGTGAAATGACACCAAGCAGCATTACAGCAGCGGCGACCACAGCAACAGCGGCTGGATTATCCAGACTACGACGTGTCAGTTTCATTTTGAGACCCCAATAATTTTTCAGCATACTATCTAAAGGATATTGCCAGAAAGTGGCAGCATGCTTTACGCAACAAGAAAGCTATAACCATATACCTTTGATATCGCAGTGTATAGATGAGCATAAGGTTGCATTACCACCCCAAAAAACACCTACTCAACCATCTATAGTGGACTTTTAAATTTCCAGAATGAACCTACGATGACCGATACTGACTAAATACCTGAGGTTTACTTACAGTCCACCACTGGGTCGACAAACTTTTGAAATGACATTGACAAAGTCAAAGCAGCCCGTGCTGATTCATTTGAGCGCTGAGGCTAGGCACTATTAATTTGTTGTAAAAAATCGCACTAAACATGGCTTTTTCATAAAAACGAAAAAAATGTGTATTTTTTTGTTGCGCCAAGAAAATCTACCGACTATATCCATCTCCGTCGCCGCAAGGTGGCCCTTCCGGAAACGGAAGTATCCGATTAGGATGCCGGTATAGCTCAGATGGTAGAGCAGTTGATTTGTAATCATCAGGTCCCGAGTTCGATTCTTGGTGCCGGCACCACTTTTCTCTTATTACTCAGTATAATCTACATCGCAAAAAATTTTGGAACTGGGCCCTTTAGCTGCCAGAACGTTAGTTAAACAACCTTGCATGACCTTAAAGCACCCAACCTATTCTATGCGTGCGTTGTTCTGATATAGACTTCTGTGATATATTGACTCCTCAACATGTGATCGCTGCTCCTGACGGTAACCGCCTAAATGCTAGAAATCTCACAAAATATTATCATTCAGGATGAAGAATTGTCCTTTAAGGCCGTACGAGCATCCGGACCTGGCGGCCAGCATGTAAACACCACGTCTAGTGCCGTACAACTGCGCTTTGATGCTGCATCAAGCCCCGCAATCAGACCTCCAATGCTGCAACGTCTTAAGGCTGCCGCAGGGCGCCGCATGGACAGCAACGGCGTCCTAACACTAAGAGCTGAGAGCCACAGCAGCCAGCACAGGAATAAAGAAGAGGCAATTGAGCGCCTCACCTCACTTCTCCGAACTGTGGAAAAGCCAAAAAAATACAGGGTTAAAACAAAACCATCAAAAGCGTCAAACGAGCGTCGTTTAAAGTCAAAAACTCAAACAAAATTCAAAAAACAAAGTCGGGGCAAAGTTTCACGTCATGACTAAAAAAGGCCAGAGAAAATTCTCCGGCCTTTTTGGTGAATTAGTACACCTTTATTGCTCGTAGAATGCACGAATATCTCGCACCACCGCCTCAAGAGAAGGCTGATGTAGATACATCATATGACCCGCAGGATAATAGGTCATCATGACCCTTTTCATGTCCATACCATGCCGCCAAAACGTAAATTCAGCATCAAAGAATGGTGTGGCATAGTCTAAGTAACCAGATGCTACCAACACCCTCAAAGATGGGTTCCTGCGCATTGCTTCAGATAACTGAGGGGCTGTGTTCAGATACTCTGGCTCAAAATAGCCACCGTTAGGGCGTTTATAGACCCAGTTTTTACCCACATCAGGCCCAGAAACAAAATATGGTCGATCTATATTTACACCCAAATCGTTTCTTAGGTAGTGATGAATTGCTGCGGAATAAGCACCTGAAATTGCAGCCGACCCAGCATCATAACGCGGTGTAAGCCCTGTATCATCCACTTCATCAGTTACATAACGGCCATCAAGGCGCCCAATTGACAAGCCCTCGTCTCTGAGCAGTTCCTTAACATAGCGCCCAGCAAGTACACGCAGATTCGAGCGCTTCACATAGTCGACATCAAGCCCCAAATACACGGAGAGTTTGGAAGCTATTGAATTAAATGTAGCCTCATCCAAACTGGATCCCTTAAATAGAGCAGGCAGATAGTCATCCACCGCAAAAGCACGTACTTCTCCAAGAAATGGCTCCAAATCCGCAGGGCGGTTTTCGAGCTTATTATGGTACCAAGCTGTCGCTGCCATTGTTGGAAGGTATGTAACATAGGCAATGAGATTATCATGAGACGGCGTACTGCCGGTATAATCAAGTGCCTGCGACACAAGAAGTAACCCATTCAAACGAATAGGCTCTGGCCCATTTTCAAGGTAAGGCATCATCGCAGCAGCACGCGTTGTACCGAAGCTTTCACCCATTATATATTTGGGTGCATTCCAGCGGTTGTTTTTGCGAACCCATTCTCGCACAATTTGCGCAACCGTTTTTGCATCCTCTTCCATGCCGTAAACATCTTCAGGCTTACCCTTACCTGCCAAGCGGCTAAAGCCGGTGCCAATTGGATCGATCATGACGATATCTGTAATATCGAGGATAGATTGGTTATTTTCAACTAACTGGTAAGGTGCTAGGCCTGCGTCCGCTGCATCACTTGGTACAACAACGCGCTTTGGGCCAACAAGACCCATATGTAACCAAGTTGAAGAAGAGCCCGGTCCACCGTTAAACACAAATGTGACAGGCCTATTCTGACCCTTTTTGCCCACGTAAGCGACCGTAACAGCATCAGCGTACACTTCGCCTTTATCATTTTTCAGCGACAGGTTAGAAACCGTTGCAGTATAATCCATCCGCGTCCCACCAAAAGTTCCCTTATGGTCAGTAACCACAGCCATGGGCTCAGGAATTGGAAGGTCTTTTTTTGCCTCTTCCTCTCCCGCAAAAACATTAGCTGCCCCTGCGATCAATGCCATAACAAAAGCTGCGCTTCTAAAACCCTGTCTTATATTCATGTCTCGTCCCTGCCTTGTTCCACGACCTTGGAAACAGCTTCATAGCCATTTCAACAAGCAAAAGCATCGTGCCCATGAACAATAAGGGTTTTCAATATGTTTCTATTGCAACAGACAAAATTGTTACCTACCCAGAAACAAAAAAGGGGCCTCAAAAGGCCCCTTCTTAAAAATCGATTGCAGTATTTTACCCGGCTACGCTTTTAATTGCCTGTGCAAGGTAATCAATATTGCTCGCAGTTACACCCGCCAAGTTAATGCGCCCAGACCCAACAATATAAACCGAAAAATCTTTCTGTAGTTGCTCGGTTTGCTCTTTTGTCAAATCAAGGAAAGAGAACATACCCCGGTTGTCAGTGAGATAATCCACATCACCGAGGGCTCCCGCTTTCTTTAGGCCACCTTTCAAAAGCTGGCGAGATGTATTGATAGAAGAACACATATTTTCTAGTTCAGTTTCCCAAGAGGTCCGAAGCTCAGGTGTGCTGAGAATATGCTCAACAATCGCACCGCCGTGCGCTGGTGGCATACTATACATACCACGCGCCACAGAGCTTATCTGACCAGTTGCATTAGCAACCGCATCAGCGCTTGTCATCGCAGCAACCAGCCCTGCCCGCTCGCGGTATAGGCCGAAATTTTTGGAGCATGAAACCGCAAGAAGCATTTCTTCAACACTTTCAGCAATTTTACGTACACCGTAAGCATCAGCTTCCAAACCAAGACCAAGTCCTTGATAGGCACTATCAACGAAGGGTACAAATCCACGATCCGCCGCAACTGCTGCTACCTCGTCCCACTGCTCAGGAGAGAGGTCCGCACCTGTTGGGTTGTGACAAGAAGCATGCAAGAGCACCACATCATTCGGACCAAGTTTCCTGAGGGTATCCATCATGCCATCAAAATTCACACCGTGCGTGGCCTTGTCATAGTATGGATATGTTTTGAGTTCAAAACCAACACCACCAATAAGCGGCACATGGTTCGCCCAAGTTGGGTCACTTACCCACACAGTTGCAGTCGCATTGGCACGCTGAAGAAACTCGGCACCCACACGTAATGCGCCGCAGCCACCCGGTGTCAGGGCACTTGAAAAACGGCCAGCCTTCAACGCTGAGTGGCTTGCGCCAAGAAGCAGTTCAAGCATACCCTGATTATAGCCGGGCGTACCCAGCATACCGATATAGACCTTCGTGTCCTCAGTTTCCAAACGATGAGCTTCAGCCTTTTTAACCGCGTCAAAAATAGGCGTATGACCATTAGCATCTTTGAAAACTCCAACGCTTAGATCAACCTTATTAGGGTTTTGGTCTTCGCGGAATTTAGCCATAAGCCCAAGAATTGGGTCAGTCGGCAGGCTTTCAAGTGCGCTAAACATAGATGGTGCTCCGTTCATTCAATCAAAAAATCAGGCGGCGATGTGTTTTTCCGCATTGTCCATATAGGCTTCAAGCTTAGCTGGCAAGTTCTGCGTATATGTTTCCAGCGCTTCATCAAAAACAGGCCCGTATCCTCGCACAGATTGAACCAAAGCCAATATTTCCGTAGCGGCGGCGTAATTTTGCGCTGTTAAGTTTGAGAGCACTTGTTCAACAAGTTTTTCATAGCTCACAATCATCGCACGTTGCGCCCGACGTTCCGCGGTCATACCAAAAATATCAAAAGCAGTGCCCCGCAAGAACCGCATACGCCGCATAAACTGCAAAGCAAATTTCATCCAGCCGCCAAACTCATATTTCTTGGGGCGACCAAGTGGTCCCTTTTGGGCTCCAAAGATAGGCGGGGCCATGTGGTATTTTACTTTAAAGTTACCTGAAAATGTTTTGTTAATTTCCGCCTCAAAACTACCGTCAGTATGAAGCCGCGCAACCTCATATTCGTCTTTGATGGCAAGTAGCTTATAATAGCTACGTGCTACAGCTTCGGAAAGAGCTGAGGAACCCGGCATTAAAGCAGCCTCCACACTCTCTGCAATGGCCACCAAACCACTATAACGTGCGGCATAAGCTGCATCCTGATATTTAGTTAGGAAATCAACATGGAAGTTCTTTAAGCCTTCAAAGTCCTGCGCTAACGGCTTCTTGGTTCCCTCAATATTTAAGAATACAAAATCTGGATTATCACAAACCAGTCGGCCCCAATGGAAAGCTGCCTGATTTTTTTCAATCGCCACACCATTCAGCTCAATCGCACGCATCATCGCCTCAAGCGATACCGGTATAAGACCTTGCTGCCACGCATAACCTGCCATAAGCATATTTGAGAAGACAGAGTCCCCCAACAAGCTAATAGCAATTCGACTGGCATTAATTGCGTTGAAATTTTCAGTCCCGACAGCGGACCGGAGTGTTTCCACTCGCAAATCGGCTTTCATCGTAGCGTCACGGTTCAATACAAAATTACCTGTAGGCAACTCTTCTAAATTCAACGAGATTTTTGTTTTTCCACCCGCAAGGGCCTTCATAGCTTGTGGGCCTGTTGCCACAACCATGTCACAGCCAACGAGCGCGTCAGCTTCACCCGCTTCAATTCTAACTTGATTAAGGGATTGAGGGCTATCAGCAAGGCGCACATAACTGAGGACGGTACCGCCCTTTTGTGCAAAACCCATGAAATCAAGAACACTGCTGCCCTTCCCTTCAATATGGGCCGCCATTGTTATCACTGCGCCAATTGTCACAACACCAGTACCACCAACACCGCCAACTAACAGATTGTAAGAACCGTTAACTTCAGTATTGGGCATTGAGAGTTCAGCGACTTTACCCTCAAAGCCAGAAATTTCGCTTGCTTCACGCTTACGTAACTCGCCACCTTCAATAGTAACAAAGCTTGGGCAAAACCCGTTCACGCATGAAAAATCTTTATTACAGCTATATTGGTCGATTTGCCGTTTACGTCCCGCATCTGTTTCCTTCGGCACAATTGACAGGCAATTAGATTGAACCGAACAGTCGCCGCACCCTTCACATACCGCGTGATTAATGAATGCACGCTTCGCAGGGTCAGGGAATTGCCCGCGCTTACGACGACGTCGTTTTTCTGCAGCACACGTCTGGTCGTAAATAAGAACCGTCACACCTTTAATTTCGCGGCATTCACGCTGAAGGTTATCAAGCTCATCACGGTGGTGCACGGTAACACCAGTAGGCCACATGGTGCGGCCATACTTCTCTGGTTCATCAGTTAAGACACGTATCCAATCAATACCCTCAGCACGCACTTGCGCCGCAATTGCTGGCACTGTGATCTGACCATCAACTGGCTGACCACCAGTCATTGCCACCGCGTCATTAAATAAAATTTTGTAAGTAATATTGGTCTTAGCCGCATGTGCCTGACGGATGGCAAGATAACCAGAATGAAAATAGGTACCTTCACCTAAATTTTGGAAAATATGCTCGCCTCCATTGAAGAGCGAGCGCCCAACCCAGTTCACACCCTCGCCGCCCATCTGAATAAGGGACTCTGTCTTCCTATCCATCCATGACGCCATAAAGTGGCAACCAATTCCGGCAAGGGCCTTGCTACCCTCAGGTACCTTCGTAGAACGATTATGTGGGCACCCGGAGCAGAAGTATGGCATCCGGCTGATATCAACCATTGGTGCCATTTTTGTTTGGCTTGCAGCAATTTCCTCCAGTTCGCGGTCAAAAGTGACATCAACAAAGGCTCCAAGTCGAGCTGCAACAGCTTTTGCAACCATATGCGGGCTTAATTCACCAACCCACGGAAGTAGTGGGGAACCATCTTGTAACTCCTTGCCGTATACCCGCACCTTTGGTGCACCATCATGGGAGAAGATATATTCCTTAATTTGGCTCTCAATAATTCCGCGCTTTTCTTCAACAACAAGAATTTCTTCCTTGCCCTCAAGGAAGTCACACATACCCGAAAGCTCAAGCGGCCAAACCATACCTACCTTGTAGATACCAATACCAAGTTCTTCACAGCGCTTTTCATCAATGCCAAGTAGATCAAGCGCCTCCATCAAGTCGAGATGCCCTTTACCAGTTGTGACAACACCAAACCTGGCCTTTGCGGGGTTACGGATGGTTTTATCAATTGGGTTTGCCCGTGCAAATGCGAGTACAGCTTCCTTTTTGATCACCATCCGGTTTTCGATCTGCGGCCCAGGAAGGTCAGGCCAGCGGTAGTGCACGCCGACATCAGGTATTTCAAAGTCATCCGGTTTTACAAATGTTGGAAGGGGTTTCACTGTGCAAGATTCAGCACTTTCCACAGTCTCAGATATTGCCTTAAAACCAACCCACATTCCGGAGTAGCGAGACAGCGCATAACCATAGAGACCAAATTCTTCAAACTCGGATACACTTGCTGGGTTAAGCGTTGGCATGAACCAATCCATAAGGGCCACATCAGACTGGTGCGCCATACTGGACGAGACACAGCCATGGTCATCACCAGCCACAACCAGAACACCGCCCTTAGCGGACGACCCATAAGCATTACCGTGCTTAAGAGCGTCTGCTGCACGGTCCACCCCAGGCCCCTTGCCATACCACATAGAGTACACACCCTCGACCTGCTTGTCAGGGTCTGTTTCAACCTGCTGAGTGCCCAGCACAGCAGTTGCGCCAAGCTCTTCGTTAATGGCAGGTAAAAACTTAACTTTTGCAGCATCCAACACCTTGGAAGCGCGCCACATCTCTTGGTCTACACCGCCAAGCGGTGAACCTCTGTAACCGCTAACAAAACCCGCCGTATTAAGGCCGTCACGCTTATCCATCTCAGCCTGCATCAGCATGATGCGAACAATTGCCTGCGTACCGGTCAAGAAAACGCGGTCAAGTCCGCTTTTATATCGGTCTTTAAGTTCATAGGAGAGATCAAGTTGGCCCATTGAAATACTCTTTTATAGGTTTTGTCTGATAGCTTGCGCCTCACACGGCTATTTATAATAACTTACATCATATTTCATTGAATTTCAGTTCATACATGGCATATAATTAACATTGCTTGACTAATATGTTTCATATAACCTTATAAAGTGAATTATTTTAATCATGATTAATGCTGACGAAATCGATCAAAAAATAATCAGCCTCCTCAGTAGTAACTGCAAGCTAAGTTCTCAACAGATTGCAGAACAGGTTAGTGCATCCTCTGCATCAGTATGGCGCCGTGTAAAAGCACTTGAAGAAGCAGGCATTATTGGTAATTACGAGGCCCAGATCGATTATGAAAAACTAGGCTACGAATTGACTGCCTTCGCACAGGTCACACTCAACCGGCATTCAAGAAACAATGTAGGCCTATTTGAAGATGCTGTGCATAAAATGCCCGAAATACTGCACTGCCATGCGGTAACCGGCCAATCAGACTATATTCTACAAATACTCGTTAAAAATATCAGGGACTATGAGCTCTTTCTCAATGACCGTATTTTTCAGTTACCCGGTGTCGAGCACGTACATTCAAGCATTGCCCTAAAAACCATAAAGGCCGGACAGCGCCGTAGCGCAACAAACTAACGTCCCCACACCTTCCTATTGTTTCGCGTCAGAAACAACGTCATAGTTGCATCTAAAATCAGGGAGCAAACAATGAAATTCGTCATCACCGCCTTATTGGGCTTACTTACCAGCACGACAGCTACGGCACAGCAAATGTCGGCCGACACACCCAATAATGCAGGACCACTACCAGGAACAGAAATTTACTTGGCAAACCTAGAAAAACGAGATGGCAAATTTCATATCTTGGCTCCACATAATATCACCAACAAAAAAGGATACGACAACCAGCCTTTCTTCACTCTTGATAGCACCGCTGTTTTATATACGTCGGAGGAGTTAGACCTACGTACTGATGTATGGCAATACTCGATTACTAGCGGTGCAAAAACACAAATAACTAACACGCCGAACAACAGTGAATATTCACCGAAAATTATTCCTGATGGCTCCGGCATCTCTGTTATCCGAGAACGAGAAAATCGAGGTGGTCAACAAGTCTGGCGGTACAAGTTTGGCGAAAGCAAGGGCGGAGAAGCTCTCCTCAACCTTAGCCCAACTGGTTATCACGCATGGGGCCAGGGAACTGACTATTTAGCAGTATTTGTACTTGGTGAACCCGCTACCCTTCAACTCGTCGAGCGCAAAACAGGTGAAACTAGTGTTATCTTTGAGAATATTGGCCGCGGTTTATTCTCGCTGCCGGATGGTAGCGGCTATACTTTCACCGAGCCCCGAACCGATGACAGTGTCATCGTGTATCATTTCGACATTAAGTCACGCGAAGTAGAACCCCTTTTCGCACTGCCAAAAGGTAATGAATTTTATACATTAATGAAAAACGAAGATGCACCACTTGGTGTTAGCTTTTTATCGGCTAGTAGCAGCAAACTTGTTTACCGAGAAACACCATCGGATGACTGGCATGAAATTGCCGATTTCAGCAACGAGGGTATCAAAGGAATTTCCCGCCTTGCCGTCAGCCCCAACGGCAAGCATATTGCGCTTGTGGCGGCTGAATAACCAACCACCACAAACAAAAGGCTATTCATCGTAACTGAGCACAACTTTATCTGAAATAGCGAAGGATTGGCAGGTGAGCACGTAACCTGCCGCCACTTCCTCAGGCTCGAGCCCCTGATTTAGAACCATCTCAACATCACCTTCAATCACCTTGGCGCGGCAGGTACAACATACACCGCCCTTACAGGCAAATGGTACATCAAGACCTTGATCTATGGCCGCATCAAGAATTGCTACTTCCTTATCTGCCCGCACATTGTTTTCGTCACCGTTAATCACCAGCGTCATGCTTGCAAGACCCGTAGCCTCTTTTGCACGCTTCGGTGCAGCTGTTTTCTTACCTTCGCTAAGAAATTTTTCGAAGTGGATAGATTCTTTAGGTAGCCCTGCTTTACCAAGAGCCCCAACAACACCGTCAATCATCGCCTCGGGTCCACAAACAAAGGCATGATCCACTTGGTCGACACTAATAATTTTCTCGAAAATCCCTGCAACCTTATTTTCGTCCAAACGGCCTTTGAAAAACTCTACCTCAAGATCTTCTTGGCTTAAGAAGTGCCAGTAGCTGAGGCGATCCATGAATCGGTTTTTAAGCTGGGCAATTTCATCAAGGAAGATTGTCGAACGTTTAGTGCGATTGCCGTAAAATAAAAGGAAACGTGCATTAGGTTCGGTTTCTAGTGTCGTTTTAATAATCGACATAATAGGCGTAATGCCACTACCAGACGCGAAAGCAACATAGGTGCGCTCAGCACCCTTATCCAAATCAACGTAGAAATGACCCGCAGGCGCCAATACACCAAGCCTGTCGCCTGCTTTTAATTTTTCATTTGCATAACAAGAGAAACGCCCACCTTCTACCTTACGAATAGCCACCTTAAGCTCGCTATCAGCAACACTTGAGCAAATGGAATAAGAACGACGAATGTCTTCACCGTTAATGTCTGTTCGCAAAGTAAGGTGTTGCCCTTGGCTATAAGAAAACTCTTCTCTTAGCTCACTTGGCGCATCAAGAGTTACAACAACCGTTTCTGGCGTATTTTTCTCAACAGAAGATACTGTTAGCTCATGTATTGTATGCATGTGTCAACGTCCGCTTCCGCATCAGGCAATGGCCTATATGCATTTAAAATATTCAAAAGGTTCAAGGCAGCTGATGCAGCGATACATTGCTTTGCATGCAGTTGCGCCAAATTCACTCACCCGCTCGGTATTTTTTGATCCACACTGCGGACACGCCACAATTGGTGAAACACCGAACAAAGCTGCTTTGCCAGTAGGCGCATCACCACTCGGCGGCGCAATACCATAAGCACGAAGTTTCTCGCGCGCCTCGACGGAAATCCAGTCGGTTGTCCAAGCGGGGCTTAAAACAAAATTGATTTTAGTGTCAGCAAAGCCAGCCGAAACTGACGCAGCAGTGATGATCTCATTGATAAGAGCTGTTGCCGGACATCCTGTGTAAGTTGGTGTCACATCAATCTCAACCACACCGCCTATGCCGTCTGTACGCGGAACAGAAACCCGAACACTCCGCACAATACCAAGGTCAAGTACGGATAACGCCGGCACTTCTGGGTCCATCACATCAGCAAGTACAACCCAAAGCGCAGCCTCCTCCGAAGAACTAGGCTGCTGCTCGGGCCGTAAAGATGTTGAGTTTTCTGCCACCAACATCATTACCAGTTAGCACCGGCGGAGGTTGGATACGCACGCTGTAAATACTGTAGTTCGCAAAGGAGCAGACCAAGGTGCTCGCTATGATGCCCGTTATGGCGGCTACCCATTAAGCGGCCAGTACCTTCAGGCTTCGCAAGCTCCGCCTGCTCAAAGACCTGGTTCAAATCCCTGTCCCAAGCAAAGCGTAAATCCCCTGACGCGATTACAATACCTTCGTTTGCTAGGGCTCGCTCTGTGTCAATCGTTTCAAACAACTCAGGAACAAACCGCCAAAGGTCGTTAAACCCTTTTTGAACCCGGCGGTGGCTTTCCTCTGTACCCTGTCCCAAGCGAATGGTCCATTCAGCAGCAAACCGGCGATGATAGGTTACTTCCTTCAACGCTTTCGCGGCAAATGCAGACAGGAATTCATCCTTCGATTTCGCCAACCCTTCTAGGCGGTGGTAGTGGTAAAGGCTGAACATCAGCATGCGGGCAATACTTACACCCCAATCATCATTAGGCTGCTCGACAAGCCAGTGATTACGGAAATCATGCGCATCACGCAAATAAGCAAGGTCATCCGCCGTACGGCCCTTACCCTCAATTTCAGCAGCGTAACCAAGCAACAACTCAGCTTGCCCAAGAAAATCAAGCGCTAAATTGGAGGACGCAATGTCTAGTTCAAGATTAGGCCCTTTACTAAGCCACTCGCACCAACGCTGCCCGAGAACAAGTGCATCATCACCAAGCCCAAGCACATATTGAAACAGTGGGCTGGCGTCAGATTGATAAACAGCAGTCATCTTACATTTTCCCTACGGCGTCAGGAATGTCGTAAAAAGTTGGGTGTCGGTATATTTTGTCGGAAGCCGGTCCAAACAGTGCATCACCTTCAGCTGGGTCAGACGCAATGATTTGTTTTGCTGGAATCACCCAAACACTTTCACCTTCACTGCGGCGTGTATAAAGATCACGCGCATTTTCAATCGCCATACGACCATCAGCAGCATGTACACTGCCCACATGTTTGTGTGACAAACCTCGTTTAGAGCGCACAAAAACCTCGTAAAGGTCCCAATCTGTTGTCTTTGACATAATCTACCCCTTATTCCGCAGCACGCATTGAAGCGCGTTGTTTTTCTGCATAAGCTGTCGCAGCTTCACGCACCCATTCACCGTCAGCTATTGCTTTGCGGCGTGCATCCATACGGTTAGATGCGCATGCGCCGTCCCCTTTAACAACGGCCCAAAACTCATCCCAGTCCAGCTCACCAAAGTCATAGTGCTTGGTTTCTTCGTTCCATTTGATTTGTTCAGGCAACTTGATGCCCAAGAATTCGGCCTGAGGAACGGTTGCATCTACAAACCGCTGACGAAGCTCATCATTAGAGAAACGCTTGATTTTCCACGCCATATTCTGAGAAGAATGCGCACTATCACTATCCGGCGGACCAAACATCATTAATGAAGGCCAGAACCAGCGCTCAAAACTATCTTGCACCATGCGCTTTTGCGCATCAGTGCCCTTCATCATTTCGATAAGGCCTTCATAGCCCTGACGTTGATGGAAACTTTCTTCCTTACAAACCTTGATCATCGCACGCGCATACGGACCGTAAGAGCAACGGCACAGCGGTATTTGATTGGTGATAGCAGCACCATCAACAAGCCAGCCAATGGTGCACACATCTGCCCAACTTGTTGTTGGATAATTAAAGATAGTTGAATATTTAGCTTTCCCCGAATGAAGCTGCTCAAGCATTTCCTCGCGAGCCGTACCGAGTGTCTCAGCGGCGCTATACAGATACAAACCATGTCCAGCTTCATCCTGTACTTTAGCTGTAAGAATGATCTTACGCTTCAAACTCGGCGCACGTGTTACCCAGCCACCCTCAGGCAGCATACCGACAATTTCAGAATGTGCATGTTGTGACATTTGGCGAACAAGTGTTTTACGGTATGCCTCTGGCATATAATCTTTTGGTTCAATATATTCGTCAGCGTCAATACGCGCCTGAAAGGCTGCTTCGCCTTCCTCTTTAGTTGGCACCTTAAGCTTAGCGTCTCTCGCCTTTTCTTCGGCGGTCCGCAAATCGGTTGTATACATGTGCGCTTCCCAACTTCCCTATAGGTCAAAAAAACATCTGCTATGGCCTGACAGATAGTGACATTCGTATAAACTATATAATTAACCGATCAGACGGTCAATTAATTATTACATCTCTAATTCACAGCAAACAAAGCTACAAAAAATAACTGAACATTACGTAAATACTTAAAGGTTTCTCAGGTCAAAAACGCGCTTTGCCTTACCCTCAGATCTCGGTACTCCGTGTGGCTCACGCACTTCAACTACAGCTGTTATCCCCAAGCCCGCCTTAATAGCTTTACTCAGCGATTGGCCCGTTTGTTCGCGATTAGCAACAGTTGCGAAAGCCTCAGAAGTTTCAGTTACAACAGTCAGTACATCCAACCTACCCTCACGACGAAGCTCGCAGTAGTAATACGGGGCTAACCGCTCATCCTTACAGATCAAGTCCTCAATCTGCATCGGGAACACATTCACGCCGCGCACAATCATCATATCGTCCGAACGCCCTGTTATTCGAGCCATCCGCCGCATCGAGCATGCTGTCGGCGGCAATAACCGAGTTAAGTCGCGGGTACGATAGCGAATAATTGGGAAAGCCTCTTTGGTAAGGGAGGTAAAGACAAGCTCCCCCTCCTTACCATCAGGCAATACTTCACCTGTTTCCGGGTTGATTATTTCAGGGTAAAAATGATCCTCCCAAAGCGTAAGGCCATCCTTGGTGCTTGCAAACTCTTGGCCCACACCAGGCCCGATTACCTCCGAAAGACCATAAATATCTACCGCAGTAAGATCAAACCGCTGCTCTATCTCCATCCGCATCTCTTCCGTCCAAGGCTCTGCACCATGAATTGCTATCTTGAGTGAAGTAGAACGCGGATCAATACCCGCCTTATCAAAACTATCTGCGAGCGAAAGCATGTAGCTCGGCGTTACCATAATGATGGTTGGCTTGAAGTCCTGAATGAGCTGCACTTGCCTGTCGGATGTCCCACCTGACATGGGCACTACCATGCACCCTAAACGCTCAGCCCCGTAATGAGCGCCTAAGCCACCAGTAAAAAGGCCGTAACCATAAGCCACATGAACAATATCATCAGCAGTGCCGCCAGCGGCCTGAATACAGCGTGCGACAACGTCCGCCCACATATCAATATCATTTTGGGTGTAGGTAACCACTGTCGCCCGACCCGTAGTCCCTGATGAAGCATGCGTACGAACAACATCCCTTAGCGGTACCGCCGTCAGGCCAAACGGGTAATGGTCGCGCAGATCCTGTTTTTCAAGGAAAGGGAATTTCGCCAAATCAGCAAGCGATTGGATATCATCCGGGTGTACACCTACCCCGTCAAACGCAGCTTTATAGTGGGCAACATTATTGTAAGCATGGCTGACAGACCATTTGAGCCGCTCAAGTTGCAGTACCGCAATTTCCTCGCGGGATGCATTGATAATTTCGTCGCTCAAATAGTCTGTCATACAAATGCCTATCTTATACGCGCTCAATCACCATTGCTATGCCTTGGCCTACCCCGATACACATGGTGCAAAGCGCATACTTGCCTTCGCGGCGCTCAAGTTCGCGTGCAGCGGTATAAACGATACGCGCACCGCTCATACCAAGTGGATGCCCAAGGGAAATTGCGCCGCCATTCGGGTTCACATGTTCTGCGTCATCAACAAGACCAAGATCACGGGTGACAGCAAGGCCCTGCGCGGCAAACGCTTCATTCAGTTCAATCACGTCCATATCTTCAATGGAAAGACCTAATTTAGAGAGAAGCTTTTTACTCGCCGGTGCTGGTCCAAAGCCCATAGTACGCGGCGGCACGCCAGCAACAGCCATACCAAGCACCTTCGCTTTAGGTGTTAAGCCATATTTCTCCACTGCCTCCTTAGACGCGACGATCACAGCACATGCACCATCATTGATACCTGACGCGTTCCCTGCCGTGACACTGCCGCCTTCACGGAAAGGAGTAGGTAGTTTAGCCAGCGCTTCAACAGTTGTGCCTGCGCGTGGGTGCTCATCTACAGCAAATAATTTTGTTTCCTTACGGCTAACACGCACTTCAATGGGGACAATCTCACCCTCAAAAAAACCAGCTTCGATAGCCGCTTGCGTACGTGCCTGCGAGCGCGCAGCAAATGCATCTTGGTCTTCACGCGAGATATTATAGTCTTCTGCAACATTTTCTGCTGTCTCAGGCATGGAATCTACGCCCCAGTCAGCTTTCATTTTCTTATTGATGAAGCGCCAGCCCATTGTTGTATCAAACACTTCATTTGCCCGAGAAAAAGCGGACATTGCCTTGGGCATTACAAAAGGCGCACGCGTCATAGCCTCAACGCCACCCGCAACAATAACATCCGCTTCACCACTTTTAATCGCACGTGCAGCCATAGAAATTGCGTCCATACCAGAACCACACAGACGGTTAATCGTCGTGCCCGGCACACTGTCGCCGTAACCAGCAAGTAGCGACGCCATACGTGCTACATTGCGGTTATCTTCACCCGCCTGATTAGCACAGCCCAATATCAAATCATCGATTGCTACAACTGGCAGACTTGCGTTCCGCTCCTTGAGCACAGCCAACACATGGGCTGCCATATCATCCGCGCGAACAGTGGACAGGCTACCACCGAAGCGGCCAATCGGTGTTCTGATACCATCACAAATGTAGGCTTCGGCCATCATACTCTCCTAATACAACAAAGTGCCTTAACGGCCCTTAAAAACTGGTTTACGTTTTTCGAGGAAGGCAGCAACACCTTCTGCATAATCGTCAGAAAACCCACATTTCTGCATATACACGCGCTCTACCTCCAGCTGCTCATCAAGCGTATTTGCATAGGTCGCGTGAAATGCTTTCTTGGTATAGGCAAGCCCCATCGTAGGCTTCATAGCCAAACCCTCAGCAAGGGTACACACCTCTGCCATCAGTTCATCCGCGGGAAGTGCCTTGTAAATCATACCCATTTCAACAGCCTCAGGGGCAAGAACTGGCCGGGCTGTGAACGTAAGAGCCTTCGCTTTGGCCATTCCAATAAGGCGCGGCAGAATATAAGTGCCGCCAGCGTCTGGTATAAGACCAATATTGGAATACACCTGAACGAACTTCGCATGGTCCGCTGCCAGCACCATATCGCAGCAAAGCGCAAGGTTAGCGCCTGCACCAGCTGCAACGCCGTTCACAGCTGCAATTGTCGGCACCTCTAGATTATAGAGGCGCTTCATCAATGGGTTGTAACCTTTGCCTACCGTCTCACCCAAATCACGAGGTCCATCACCTGGCGACACACTACGATCATTCAAATCTTGTCCGGGGCAAAAACCTCGCCCCTCGCCCGTGAGCACCATACAACGAACATTAACATCCGCCTCGACTGTATCGAGCGCAGCGTTAAGCTCCTTGAGCATAAGGTCTGTGATTGCATTAAGCTGGTCAGGCCTATTGAGCGTGACCCAAGCAACACCATTTTCAATATCGAAACGAATGGTCTCGAACGCCATGATATACCTCTTCAGTTTCCTGAACTTGATTGTATGTACCAAGCAAACGTCTACTTGGCGACAATTATTTTAAGCTTAAAATAAACTACCCCCCACATGTAGCGAAGGGCAATGAGTTACTGAGTGCGCTCGTTTAGGGTCAGAAGTTCATAATTGGCACACACTTCACCATCCTGATTGGTGATGGTTACATCCCAGCGCACTTCACCAAAGTCCTGCGCCATGCGGATGGTGCGCTGTTTACATGTGAGCCTTACATGAATGGTATCGTTCGGAAAAACAGGCTTCTGGAACGAAAGGTTATTTAGGCCATAGTTCGCAAGCACCGGACCTGGCGCAGGGTCAACAAACATACCCGCTGCGAAAGAAAGCAATAAGTAACCATGTGCCACACGAGCACCAAAAAATGGGTTCGCTTCCGCGGCTTCTTCATCCATATGCGCATAAAAAGTGTCGCCAGTGAAATTGGCAAAATGCTCAATATCTTCAAGCGTTACAGTACGCGGTTTTGTGTGAAGCGTGTCACCAACTTTAATTTCATCAAAATTCTTACGGAATGGATGCACATCCATTTTTGTTTCATGACTGCCGGTAATCCAGCGATCAGAAACCGTTGTCAGTACATCTGGCGACCCCTGAACTGCAACACGCTGCATATAATGCTTAACCGCACGGATACCACCCTGCTCTTCACCGCCTCCAGCGCGTCCCGGGCCACCGTGCTTCATGTGTGGAAGCGGCGAACCATGTCCGGTGCTTTCACCCGCACTAGTTCGGTCGATCACCACAAGTCGCCCATGATAAGCGCCAACACCCATCACGACGCCTCGCACGACTTCAGGACTATAGGTAAAGAGTGAAGCAACAAGGCTACCTTCGCCCATATTGGCAAGTTCAATCGCTTCATCCAGTGTTTCATATGGCATGATAGTTGATACAGGACCAAAAGCTTCCGTGTCATGCACCTTCACACCATTAAGTGGCTGGTCGCAATAGAGCACTGTCGGCTTGATAAAGGCACCTTTATCATAATCAGCTCCCACAACATTGAAAGGCTGTGTACCGTCCAGCACCATATCACACTCAGCGGATAGCTCTGCAATTCGCTCCAACACCTCTTTACGTTGCCCTAGGTCAACAAGCGGACCCATGCGCACACCGTCAGTGCGCGGATCGCCCACAACAGTTTTTGCAAGACGCGTCACAAGTGCCTCTTTAACATCCTTGGCAAGCGCGCGAGGTACAATAACTCGACGAATTGCTGTACATTTTTGCCCAGCCTTAACCGTCATCTCCCGTGCAACCTCTTTAATAAAGAGATCAAACTCCGGGCTACTTTTATCTGCATCATTACCGAGAATTGTAGCATTCAGGCTATCGCACTCCGCGATAAACGGAACTGACTTCTCAGTTAGGATAGGATGAGACTGTAATTTACGTGCGGTACTCGCCGAACCTGTAAAAGTAACGACATCCTGACAGGTTAAATGATCAAAAAGATCACCGGGACGACCACTGATAAGCTGCAAAGCCCCTTCTGGCATCTTGCCACTTTCAACCAAGCGACGCACGGCGCGTTCGGTTAGGTATGCAGTACCTGACGCTGGCTTTACTATCGCAGGCACACCAGCAAGGAACGTTGGAGCCAGCTTTTCCATCATACCCCAAACAGGGAAATTGAAAGCATTGATATGAACAGCGACGCCCCTGCGCGGTACCATAATGTGCTGTCCTAGGAAGGTTCCCTCACGTGACAACATTTCAGTATCGCCATCCACATAATGAGGCTGATCAGGCAATTCACGGCGACCTTTTGACGAATAAACGAAGAAAGTGGAAATACCGCCATCTACATCAACCCATGTATCAGCCTTGGTTGCCCCTGTTTTATATGACAGGTCATAGAGCTCGTCTTTAAACTCACCAAGAGCAAGCGCAAGCTCCTTGAGCATAATCGCGCGCTCATGGAAGGTCATTTCGCGGAGTGCTGGCCCTCCAACCCGGCGACCATAATCGAGCATCTCTTTAAAATTGAGGCCCGCACTCGAAACACGAGTAATCTCTTCGCCGGTAGATGCATCAAAAACGGGCGCACCATCATCAACGGACGTATGCCACTCGCCGCAAGCATAACTTTGCAGTTTCACTCTAAATCTCCTGCCAAATTCCGCCGAATACGGCGCTACTAACCTCACAATTGAACCGGATTTAACCATTAACCGACCGGGCAGTCAACTAAATACACATACAGCCTTACGCTGCCTACTCGGGCTTGCAACACTAGCCTAAGCCGGTTAAGGATAAGAAAATTTCATAGAGGAAGATTATGGCCCGCCCACAGTCAACAGAGTATGATTCCAGGAAACAAAAAATACTGGAAACTGCGGCCCATGCTTTTGCAACCGAGGGCTATCATAAGGCTTCTATTGGCGAAATCGCCAAGACTTGCGGTATTTCTAAATCTTTGATCTACCATTATTACCCCTCAAAAGAGGAAATGCTCTACAACGCCATGCTTGAACACGTGAAAGAGCTGGAGGCCAGCGCTAAGGATATCATATCACAGGACCGCCATGCTGAGGATGCACTACGGCATATCATAAAAGAGTATCTTGGCATTTATGAGCGGACTGTCGATTGCCACCACCTTTTGGTGAATGAGTTAGGCTCTCTACCCGATGCTAAGCGCTCCGAGATTGTTGAAATTCAAAATAATGTTGTTCATACGTTCGCAGAGCTTGCCTGCAAATTATCGCCTACCGACCTAGAATTACATAAAGCCAAATCAGGTGTTTCAATGCTTATGCTTGGAATGATGAATTGGACATATTTATGGTTCAAACCTGAAGGTGATCTAACTTCCGAAAAATTAGCCCAGATGATTGCGGACCTGCTCTTAAATGGCCTCAAAGGCCTAAATGACGAAACCTTCACTTAAAAAGTGCGGGAAGAGATTCTGGCTAGCTCTCTTCCCGGTAGTTAAAGCCCCTGAGCGAGGAGAGTTACAGGAAATATTACTTCCTTAGTTTCCACTTGAGGCTTTTGTTTTTATTTCTTGCGGTTGGTGGCAATCTTGTTACTCGCACGCCATTCACCATTAACTTTAAGTAACAACAAATAATCAGTGAACAGGCGATCACCCATGATAATTTCAGCCTTCACCACAGCCGCGTTGTCAGTAACATCCACACTTACTACATGCCCTTTTCGATTATATGGTTTTCCAGGCGTGATGCGGGCGATGTAATCCGGCGCCGTGAAACGGCCAAGCTCTCCATCGTTGTTCACATATTGTATTTCCAAGCTTGGCAAAAACGCCTCAGCAACCAGCTCAGGCTTGCCCTGCTCTGTACCATCAAAGTACTTCCGCACTGCTAAGTTAACTGCAGTAAATTCCTTTTCATCAACGTCTGTACCTCGGGTAAAAGCCTTGTTGGAAATACGCCAACCTTCTTTAAGCTTTAACAACAGAAGGTAATCCGTGAACAGTCGATCACCAGAAGTAATCTCTGCCTTGGCAATTGCAGCATTATCAGTAAAATCTACAGAAACCAGACGGCTAACGCGGTCATTCGCTTCGCCGACCTTGATGCCATCAATGTAGTCAGCCCCTCTTCTACGTCTTAGTTCACCTTCTCCACCTACGAATTGCAACTCAAGGCTAGGTAAAAACGCTTCTCTGACCAAATCAGGTTTGCCCTGAGAAGTGCCATCGAAATACTTTTGCACCACAGCTTGTATCTCGCCCAAATCACCACCTGCCGAAGCAGACAGATTTGGAACGAAACCCGTGATCATGATGATTATTGCTAGTATTTTTTTCATTTTCAATCCTCACTAAATTAGCGTGCTCGCTTGTTAAGAATTTCAATCATTTTGGAGCCCAACTGCTTGGCAGAGTTCGCGTTCTGGCCAGTAAGGAGCTGACCGTCATGTACTACATAAGGCTCGCCTACTTCTGCTGCCGAAAACTGCGCACCTTCTCTTTTCATTCGTTTCTCAAGGAGAAATGGCAAATTCGCCGTCGCCCATTTACCCTCACCCCGAATAGGTTTGCCCGTAACCGCATACCCTTCCAAAAGCGCCTTACCTGAACTCAACTTCACATCTGTTAATGCAGCAGGCCCGTGACAAATTGCTGAAATAACCTTACCAGCATCATACATTTCAGAAAGAATCCGCTCTACTTGAGGGTGCCCATGAAGATCGTAAACCGGGCCATAACCGCCGGGTACATAAAGTGCCGCATAATCTGCTACAGAAACTTCAGAGAGTGGTTGGGGGTTGTTAATCATACCAGCCGACAACAGCTCTTTATATTGCTTGCTGTGTTTGTCTGACAGACGGTCAGCACCCCACGGCAGCCCTGCCACACCTTGTGGACTGGCAAACTCTACCTCTATGCCGCTTGCGGCCAGAACCTCATAGACATCCATCGATTCAGGTAAAGAATAACCTCGATGGTGTGCCGATAGTACGAACAACACTTTATCTGCTGCTGCCACCGCAGGAGCGAGATATACACCTGCCAGTACGCCAGCTGCCAAAAGAACTTTTGATATTTTAAACATCGACAATCTCCAAATAATTAGCAAATACTGGGAGATAGTTAGGGAATCGCGAAAAGAAGTCGTTCCCCAGACATGATTTTAGATGATTTTTTGTGACAGGCTTTATTATCAATACCTTAGCTATAGGATTTGGGTACAGATGCATTGGAAACTAAGGGATTTTGAGTTTAATCAAGACACCAATGTGCTATCGAACCATGACGGCGATGTCCTACTTGAACCAAAAACGGCAGCGCTCCTGAGCTATTTTCTGGCTAACCCGCAAAAAAACATAAGCCGCGATGAACTTCTAGAGCATGTCTGGGATGGACAAATTGTATCCGAGAATGCCATCAACCGCGTTGTTGTCCGCCTACGCAAAGCATTAGGGGATGATGAAAAGATTAAATCCTATATCGTTACCGTACCAAAAACGGGATACCGATTTATAGCGAGCCCACACCAAGTCACAGAAAAATCTATCGAATACTCACAAACAAAAGCTTCCTCAAAACCACTAAATGGGCTGCTCATTCTATGTGCAATCATTTTTGCAGGCTGGTGGTTTACATCTGGCACCGAAACAACACCCCAGCAAAGCAACGCAAATGTTTCCCCTCTTGTAAGACTGTCAGGTGAACAATTCAGCGGTGCAACAGCTAATACAAGTGATCAACTTGTCTATTCCAATGTTCAGCCTGAGGGCTCCCCGCTTTATTGGGTAGAACGTGCTGGAGCCACGCCGCTGCGCATCAGCCCTGCCGTTGGCACATCGAAAAATGCACATTGGGGCCACGACGATAGCATAATCATCTACCAATATACTCATGGGAATATTTGCGAGTTTCGGTTGGTACCTTTTGCAAATGGGAAACCTCAGGCCTCTGAAACTATCTACGAATGCACCTTAACGAGCGACGCTAGTTTTGCATTGAGCCCGGACAACAGGCATATCTACTTTACAGAGCGCCAAAATGAGTTTGGCCCTTATGCCGTATATGAGCTTGATTTAACACAAGGCAGCAAAAGACGTATTTCGCAGCCCATAGCAACGGGGCTTGGCAACTACCATATTGATATGAGCCCAATATCGGGAATGCTGCTACTATCGGCGGAGGCCCCCGGACAAACCAGCGCTTTTTCATTGGACCTTGCAATCAACGATTATCAGAAATTGCACGAGTTTAATTACCGCGTTGACTACGCTGTGTGGGGACATCAGGAAAACACCTTAGTGCATATGGGGGAACATCCATCGTATCAATTAGTTGAGACAGATATCTCTAGTAAAGAATCTCGTACACTTATTACCGATTCCAGACGTATTACTGAGCCAAAACGGATTAATAACGGTAAAGATTATCTTTTTCGTTCCTTTCTCGTAAACCGAGATATCGCCGTTAACGGTGAAATACAGCCAGATATTAATTCCTCGGTCAGAGACTATTTGCCGGTTTATTCAAACGACGGCAGCAAGCTCGCCTTTATTTCAAAGCGGGCCGGCTATAGTCAGGTCTGGGTCAAGGATTACGAAACGAACTTTCTATTCCCAATAGAGGTTCAAGACAGGGGCCGCATCTACATAGGGTTGGCATGGTCACCTGATAACACCAAGCTTGCAGCAAATACCGATGGCGGCATTATACTCATTGATATTGAAAGTCGAAAATCTAGCCAAACCTTCAAATTCGCGCTCTCGACTTATGCGCTTTCTTGGCCAGACAACAATACATTATCTTACAGTCATTTTGCAGATGGACGCTGGGACCATTATACCTATGCCCCAAAAACAAATGTCTCAACACCTCATGACAAAGACTGGGCCTTCTCACTTAAAAGCCCAACAAAGACCTTGTTTTTAGACCAGCAACTCACCCTGCACAAAGCTAATGGCGACGTCATCAACACGTCCCAGTGTGAACGTCCAATTTTGAGAGCTGCCCTAACTTTTCGCTTAAAAGGCGACCAACTTTATTGTCTCGCGCGCCCTGACGGTGGCACCCCGAAATTGCTTCGCTTCAATGGCCAAACCTTTGAGGGTTTCCTTACTCTGCCAGAAACCACCAGCATAGGATACTCTGTCTCCAATGAGAATGTCGCAGTGTCGGTTATCAGCTCTGCAAGCAGCGATATCATGCGCACAAACTTTAACAACTAAAAAGGGCCGCCCAAAGGGCAGCCCTTTCAAACCATAGTGCATACTGTGTTATTTCGCTGCGTTTTCCCGGTCATACTGAGCAAAGGTTTTACCTTCAGCAGCTAGCTTTTCAATAAGTGGCGCAACGTCGCCCCAATGTTCATCTGCATCACGGAAAGCTTTAAGCTTTTCAAGAGCCACGTCTAGCCCCATAGCGTCGGCATAATGCATTGGCCCACCTCGAAACGGCGGGAAGCCATAACCGTTCGCATACACCACATCGATATCACTTGCCCGGTATGCCATACCCTCTTCGAGAATTTTAGCACCTTCATTTGCCAATGCCAAAATACTGCGTTCAACAATTTCTTCTGCAGATTTCTTAGCGCGCTTAATACCCAGTTTATTCGCTTCTGCTTCTACAACAGCAGCGACGGTTTCCGCTGGTTTTGGCGTCCGGCTGCCTTCATCGTAGTCATAGACACCTGCCCCAACTTTGAGGCCTTTACGGCCATCCTCAACAATCACATCAAGCCAATCAAAAGCCCGTGTATCATAATTTTCACGGCCCATTGCCTGCCTGTTCATGTAGCTGATATCAAGGCCCGCCATATCAAACATAGTTAGTGGCCCCATAGGCATACCAAAGTCAAAGAGCGCGGCATCGACTTCCTGCGGCTCATTGCCTTCAATCACACTAAGCGCAGCGACCCAGCCATATTTCGATAGCATCCTGTTCCCGATAAAGCCATGACATACGCCGGCGACTACACCAACTTTTCCAATGCGCTTAGCGAGGTCCACACATGTTGCAAGCACCTCGTTTGTGGTTTTATCGGCGTTCACAATCTCCAGTAGGCGCATAACATTGGCTGGTGAGAAGAAATGTAGGCCGATAACGTCCTCAGGCCGACTTGTGTAAGAGGCTATTTCGTCAATATCTAAATAGGAAGTATTAGAGGCAAGGATAGCTCCTTTCTTCGCAACTTGGTCAAGCTTATTGAAAACCTGTTGTTTGATTTCCATCTTTTCAAACACAGCTTCAATAATTAGATCACAGTCGGACAAATCGTCATAACTAAGCGTACCGTTAAACAGCGCCATGCGCTCATCAACCTGCACGTCGGTCAAACGGCCACTTTTAACAGAACGCTCATAATTACCGCGCACAACCTTTAAGCCACGCTCCAAAGCATCTTCTTGAACTTCAAGCATGGTGACTGCAATGCCAACATTGGCAAAGTTCATTGCAATACCGCCGCCCATAGTTCCTGCACCGATAATGCCGACTTTTTCGATAGTACGACGCGGTGTATTTTTATCAACGCCCGGAATACGACCTACCTGACGCTCAGCAAAAAACATGTGTTGCAATGCAGCCGACTGAGGGTTCTGCATGCATTCCATGAAAAGCTCCCGCTCCCGCTTCATACCTTTATGGATAGGTAGCGACACTGCTGCCTCAATCGCCTTGATGCATTGCTCCGGCGCAAAATAACCACGTGTTTTACGAGCAATTGATTTCCTGAAACCCGTAAAGAATTCACTATCAAACTTGTCGCCGTCTATTTCCAAATCACCGGTACGACGTGGGCCGTCTGCCACTTTATCATTTGCCATTTCAATCGCTGCAGAAACCAAACCCTCAAGACTTCCGCCAGAAATTGCAGCAACCAAGGCATCCACAGCGCCCCAAGCCAGAGCCTCCTTAGCAGCAACATGTCGCCCACTAACGATAGCATCCAGCGCATGGTCGACACCAGCCACACGCGGAAAACGTTGAGTCCCACCTGCGCCCGGTAAAATACCAAGCTTAACTTCTGGCAAACCGATTTTTGCGTCCGCAGCCGCCACACGGTAGTGACACCCAAGGGCAATCTCTAAGCCACCACCTAGTGCAGTACCATGAATAGCTGCCACAACTGGTTTGGACATCGCTTCAATTGCGTTCACTACATCAGGCAAAAACGGTTCCCGCATAGGTTTGCCAAACTCCGTGATATCTGCACCCGCAATAAAGGTTCTTCCGGCGCAAGCAATCACAATTGCTTTAACCGCTTCATCCGCTTCCAGCGCCTGCATTTCGCGCATCAAACCATCACGAACCGAATGTGAAAGGGCATTCACCGGTGGATTGTTCACTGTGAGAACAGCCACATCACCGTGTATTTCCCGCATTACTACAGACATTTACATTCCCTTCAACTTGGATAGCTTGTTTTAAGGCCCGCCATAGCAGACCTGTGACAGAATTACTTTAGGCATAAACTATTGCGGATCAGAAAAAAAGCTAGCGGAAAATGTTTATCATGCATGACAAGGATATCAGCCCGTAATGATTCAGTAATCGTTTACTACCTAACGGTATGATGCTCCTTGATTTAAAAGTAAGCTAATTAGTCTTTATGGAGCGTTATGGTTGGCCTCACCAAACTTACCGAATTTAGAACAAAAGTCCTTCTGGCCTTTGCGGGTGCCTACTTGGTTTCATGGCTGCTTATTCTATTCGCCATTTATGTAGCGTTTGACAACCAAAAAGAAGCAGAGCACACACAAGTGCGCGCTGAATTTCAACAAAAGTTTGAAGAGATAACCCAACAACGCACCCATACACTTTCCGTGCTTCTGGATATTTTGGCACAGCGGCAAGAACTTCATGGCCGCTATTCGCTGAACCAACATAATTTTCTAAATGATGTTTTTGAAGGCGACTTCTATAAGCTCCAACAAAAGCTCCAAATTACTCATTTTTACATCACCACTTCGGACTTACGGCATATTACTCGCCTTCATGCTCCGAACCGGTTCGGAGACATTGTTGAAAGATACAGACCGCTTGCTGAAGAAAACGTAAGAGCCACCACCGATAGCATTAACATTGGTAAAATGGGGTCCATCACTCACCGTGTGGTCAAACCTATCTTCCCACATGACCGACTTGAAGGCTTCATGGAACTTGGTGAAGAAATCGACGTATTATGGGGTAAAGTGGCCAAACAATATGAAGCATCAATATTCATTATGGTGGAGAAAACTCGGCTTAAAGAAAAGGATTGGCTACTAGGCAAAAAAACATTCGACTGGCCAGGAAATTGGGACGACCTTTCCACACATGTTTTATCTGGCGGAAGCAACTACAGAGCGATGTTTGATGGTAACTTAGCCAACATGTTTAAGGCATCACTCCAAAACGGCCATGGCGAAACCACATTCCGTGGACAAGGATTTATCTATGATAACCTCCCCCTACTCGATACCAATTTAGGGCAAATTGGATCAGTCTTTATCGTTTACCCACAAGGTGTCGTAACAGGTGAGTTCTGGAGTAACCTTAAAAAAGCATCTATCGCCTCTGCAATTGCAATGCTCATCGGCGTTGCATTTTGCTACACATTTTTACGCCCAGTTGCGAAAGCAATGGAGCTCCGGCATACAGAGTTGGAGGCCAAAATCCAGCTACACACCCAAGACTTAAGGAACGCAAAGGACATTGCTGAGGCAGAAAGAAACAAAGCTGTCCTAGCGAGCAAGGCTAAATCTGACTTCCTATCCAACATGAGCCACGAATTACGTACTCCCTTAAACTCAATCATCGGCTTTTCCTCAATCGTTATGAATGATGAATTTGATGACGGGGTAAGTGACCGATATAAATCTTATCTGAATGATATTAACAAGGCGGGCTCGCACCTGCTTGCCATTATCAACGACATCCTTGATGTGTCCCGTATTGAAGCTGGTGAAATCAATCTTAAAATCCATGACGTCAATGTTGCGACAGTCATGGAAGAGTGCCAGCGCATGATTAATGTACGTGCAACTCAAAAGACCGTCGCAGTCATTCATGACTATTATGACCCTGACTTGCATATGCAGGTGGACCCAACAAGACTAAAGCAGATTCTCCTCAATCTTTTAAGTAACGCCGTGAAGTTCACAAATACGCCAGGCATCATACGATTTCATGCACGTAAAATTAGCGAAACCGAAATTGAATTTATGGTTCAGGATCAAGGTGCTGGCGTCCCATCCAAAGATATCCCAAGTATCTTACGGCGCTTTGGTCAAGGCACTACGAATGTACTCCGCAAACTCCAAGAGGAAGGCACGGGTCTCGGCTTAACTCTTGTTCAGGATTTAGTCAGCCTCCACAATGGTACCTTTGATTTCAGCAGTGAAGAAGGTGTTGGTACAACTGTAAAATTTATACTGCCAATCCGTCACACTCATAGTGAAACCAGCGATATGATCTAGCAAAGGATACTGGGGCATTACCCTCTCCAGACCTCATCATAATGTTTTACATTAAAAAATTGGACAACTGGCACTCTACCCCTAAATAATACCAAAACAACCATTCCATTCTGGAGACTATTATGGATCTTAGCCTTACGGCGGCGCAGACTGCCTTCAGAGATGAAGTTCGCACCTTCTTAGCAGAATATTTGCCCGAAGATATTAAGAGCACCTGCAAATCACAGGGGCACATGAGCAAAGAACAGTATCAGCGATGGCACGCGCTACTTGCTGACAAAGGCTGGTCTACGCCGCTTTGGC